>CACXZI010000001.1 GCA_902772105.1 Oscillospiraceae bacterium
GAAATAAAAGAGATTTATTCCAAAATTATAGGTCAGTGAAAATGAAAACAAAATTGTAATAAATAAATTAAAAAAATGAATGATATACGTAATGAAATAAAATCATATTATTGGCATTTATCTAATATATTTGAAAACTGTAGAGACGAAATTTTATATAATGAAAATCCTAAAGATGTTATAATTAGGTTAAACTCATTATATGAATATAATTCTGAATATATGGAAGTAAATTATAACATCTTAGAAAAAGATGAATTTGAATTATTTAAAAATTCAAAAATTTGTAATGATTATTATAACGAAACTAATTATAGTTTAGATAATTTAAAAAAAGATATAGCCTATATAAAAAAATTTATAGATAAACTTTCTGAAGATAGAAAACAAAAATAACCAATATGAAAAAAATTTTTATGATGAATATTTTAATACCAAAACTTAAAAAAATAAAAATTAAGGTGATTTATATACAAAATTAATTTAATGTTAACAACAAAACCTTGCTTTAAAAATTACAGCAAGGTTTCATTACGTAGATAGTTTGATTTAACTTTAAATAGGTCACTCGCCAAAAAATTTAATCTAATTTTATTTGGCCTGCTAAATCCTTTTTTCAATACGTAGATAGTTTGATATTATTTTTAATTTATCACTCGCCATAATGTTTTATAAAACTTTATTCGGCCTGCTAAATCCTTTTTCAGTACGTAGATGGTTTGATATTATTTTTAATTTATCACTCGCCATAATGTTTTATAAAACTTTATTCGGCCTGCTAAATCCTTTTTCAGTACGTAGATGGTTTGATGAAATTAATAATAGGTCACTCGCCAAAAAATTTAATCTAATTTTATTTGGCCTGCTAAATTTTTTCATTACGTAGAAAGTTTAATATTATTTTAAGTTTATCACTCGCCAGAAAGTTTAATCTAATTTTACTTGACCTGCTAAATCTTATTTAAAATAAATCACTCGCCAGAAAGTTTAATCTAATTTTATTTGG
This sequence comes from Oscillospiraceae bacterium, assembly GCA_902772105.1. Lineage (GTDB taxonomy): Bacteria > Bacillota > Clostridia > Oscillospirales > Ruminococcaceae > RUG12519. The sequence goes on from CACXZI010000001.1 coordinate 1,007, forward strand.
CCTGCTAAATTTTTTTTCATACACTTTCCAACCATAAAATTACATAACTATTACTTTTTTTTGTTACTGTTCATCCTACTCTCCATATATGTTTTACCATATTCAAATAAACCACTGCTTGCAAGCCCTAATGCAACACCAATTAAAATTCCTTTAATTATTCCATAACCAGAAACTAAACCATAAACAAAAACTCCACAAATCATTCCTATTAATAACGACGCTATTGGAAGCAATTTTGTTTTTACCCCTAAGTTCCTTATTATTTGAACAAGCCCAATTATAACCCCAATCTGAGCTGCTGGCGTTGCTAAATATGATATTAGGCTATCTACATCCATTCCCAGCAAAACCGCTTCCCCCCTCTTTTTAATAAACTTTAAAAAACTTTATGCTCAAATTTTTAATATTATATATTTATTCAATTTATTAACATTATATAACAATTTAATATTTTTTATTACCTTATTATAGCCACTAACAAAATATTTTAATAACATAACATGTCTAAAAATGATATTAACTTTTATAATAAAAAAACAACACCCACAAAATAAATTTCATTAGAATTTTTGTGAATATTGTTTAATTTTATTAACATCAAAATATTTAAATTTCTATTTTTATTTCTTTTTGTTTAAGGTTATATTTAAAATATTTAACACCAGACAAATCAAACATTTTTTTCGCTGCAATAAAACTATCTTTATCTTTATATTTATTTCCTTTATATATTATTTTGTCTATCCCACTTTGAATTATTGCTTTTGCACACTCATTACAAGGAAAAAGTGTTGTATATAAAACTGCTGTTTTAAAAATTTTACCCTTACTATTTAAAATTGCATTTAGTTCAGCATGACATACAAACGGATATTTTGTGTTTAAATATTCTTTTTCATCTTTTCCCCATGGCATTTCTTTGTCTTCACATCCATTTGGCATTCCATTATACCCTAATGAAATAACCTTATTGTTTTCATCAACCAAACAAGCCCCAACCCTAGTGCTTGGATCTTTGCTTCTAAGCGCACAAATTTCCGCTAGTGCCATAAAATATTCATCCCAAGATAGAAAATCTTCTCTTTCGTGCATATTAACCCCATACCATAAAACACTAAAATTTTATGGTATCTTTTCTCCCTTCACTTTATTAATATATAAATATTTACTTACATATTACCATATAACTATCTTTTTTTCCATTCTTTCATTACGTAGTAAGTTTGATATTATTTTAAGTTTATCACTCGCCAAGAAGTTTAATCAAACTTCTTTCGGCCTGCTAAATTCTTTTTCAGTACGTAGATGGTTTGATATTATTTTAAGTTTTTCACTCGCCATTTTTTCATTACGTAGATAATTTGATGGCATTTTAATAGGTCACTCGCCATTTTTTTATTACGTAGATAATTTGATGGCACTTTAAGTTTTTCACTCGCCAAAAAATTTAATCAAACTTCTTTCGGCCTGCTAAATTCTATTTAATGTTTTTTAAAAATTTAAATAAACCTTTTATAAACTCTGTTTAAAACCTTAATTTAATTTTTTAAACTACCATAACTATATCAAAACTTAACTATATAAATATTTAAAATAGTCACTAACTTTATAATCTAAAAAAATAAAACATCCTGTTAACATAATAATAATAATAAATAAAAAACCATTACTAAAAACCTATAAAAAATAGTTAAAATTCTACTCACATTAAATATTATTAAATTCATATTAAATTAAAACACAAAAAATATTTTAATACTAAAAATTAAAATTGTTTTTAAACCCATCAATAATATATAAATAAAATATTTAAAATAAATTGTATTTTTAAAACTATATCAATCTATTTAAACACCATAAACTTATATATTTTTTAATTTTAATTAAAATTAATAATTAACCTCCACACTAAACACTTTTTTAACATTATGCTAAATTACATCATAATTAAAAAGTTTTTCTAAATTTCAAAAATAAATTAAACTAAAAATATAAAAAACTATCTACATATTAAACCTAATTAATTCTATTATAGATTTATCAAATTTAAATAAAAAATATTAAAACTATTTTTAGTTCTCACCTAATTTTATATTGATAGTCTCCTACACTAAAAATCTACTATAATTAAATCAACAAACTACAACAAAATATCTATTTATAATTCTTATTATTTTTTCTTTACAGTCTAAATTTTATTCAATATCTGTTTCAACTTCATTATTATTATTATTTCTATCATAAAAAGCATTGTTTATAGCAAAAGCATCGTTTATAGCAAAAGCATCATTTATAGCAAAAGCATCATTTATAGCAAAAGCATCGTTTATCGCAATAGCATTGTTTATAACCGTTTTCTTTATATTATAATGTCCAGTTGTAACATCCTTCACCAAATCAATTTCTAATCTTTTAAAATGTTGCCCACAAAAGTTTTCTTTTTTATAAACCACCTCACTTTTTTTCCTTAATTCTTCAAACAATATTTTGAATTCTTGCGTTTCTTTATATCCATCATTCTTCTTCTCTTCTTCTTCTATTTTTTGTAACATCGAATTTATTTCTTCTTTTAATTTATTTATTTCAATTCTTTCTTTTATAGTTTCATATTCAAGGTTCGTTAATATCATAATTTCTTTATACATATCTATTTGACCTCTATTCTCTATTCTTTCATAAACATCATTAATAAACTTCAAAAATTCTTCAGTTGATAAATTTTCAAATAAAAATTTTATTTCATCAATAAATTTTTCAGGTCCTTTAAAATTATCATTATACTCCCTAAATTCATATAATGTCACCCTTCTAAATAAATATTCCATTTTAACGATAAATTTTTTACTTTCAGCAAAATCTTTCATTTTTTCTATAAATTTATCTAAACGACTTTTTATTTCTTCACTAGTTCCACCATATAACACAACATTCTTTAAATTTTTAATTGTTTCTTCCTTTTGCAATTCTTTATATCTATGACTCATTAATGAAATGATCTTATCATAAACATCTGATATATCTTTTTTATCTTTTACATCGTTTTTAGCATCATTAAAAAACTGTCTTAATTCTTGAAGAGTTAACTTTTTAAATAAAGATTTCATTTTAGGAATAACTTTTTCACTTTCAGAAAAATCTTTCATGTTTTCTATAAATTTATCTAAACGACTTTTTATTTCTTTTTCACTAGTTTTATTATCTAACACCACTAATATATTAATTAAATCTTTATTTATTTCTTCCACTTGCAAAACTTCATATCTTTCACTCGTTAATAAAGCAATCTTTTCATAAACATCTGATATATCTTTTTGTTTTTCTACATCTTCTTTAACATCATTAATAAACTGTCTTAATTCTTTAAAAGTTAACTTTTCAAATAAAGATTTTATTTTAGGAATAACTTTTTCACTTTCAGAAAAATTTTTCATGTTTTCTATAAATTTATCTAAACGACTTTTTATTTCTTCTTCACTAATTTTGTTATCTAACACCATTGATACATTTTCTAAATCTTTATTTATTTCTTCCTTTTGCAATTCTTTGTATCTGTCACTCATTAATGAAATAATCTTTTCATAAATATTAGATATATCTTTTTTGTCTTTTACATCGTTTTTATCATCATTAAAAAACTGTCTTAATTCTTTAAAAGTTAACTTTTTAAATAAAGATTCCATTTTAGGAATAACTTTTTCACTTTCAGAAAAATTTTTCATGTTTTCTATAAATTTATCTAAACGACTTTTTATTTCTTCTTCACTAGTTTTGTTATCTAACACCATTGATACATTTTCTAAATCTTTATTTATTTCTTCCTTTTGCAATTCTTTATATCTGTCACTCATTAATGAAATAATCTTTTCATAAATATTAGATATATCTTTTTTGTCTTTTACATCGTTTTTATCATCATTAATAAACTGTCTTAATTCTTTAAAAGTTAACTTTTCAAATAAAGATTCCATTTTAGGAATAACTTTTTCACTTTCAGAAAAATCTTTCATTTTTTCTATAAATTTATCTAAACGACTTTTTATTTCTTCTTCACTAATTTTGTTATCTAACACATCTAATAGATTATTTAAATTTTCAGTTATTTCTTTAATAGACAATATACTTTCATATTCTTTTTTTATTTGATTTTTTAAATTTACATAAAAATTAATAGAATCTTCTTTTATTAAATTCTTAACTTTTTCAATGAAAAACTTAAAAAACCTTTCTTCCCCAGCTATATATCTTATTTCTTCAATACCTTTATCACCTATATTACCTTTTAATTCACATATTAATTCCTCTAATTTATTTTCCAATAAATTATTTTTTTCTATATCGTTTAAATTTAATTTTATTCTTCTCACTTTTTTTATATTTTCAAAATCATTTTTTATTAATTCTTCTAGTTTATCAAAAAAAGCAAGTTTATATTTATGCGCTAAATCTTTGATTATTTCCACATATATTAAATCTTCAAAATCAATACTATTAACATCCTTATTTCTTGAATTCATTTCAATATTTTCAATACCTTTTAATAAATTCTGTTCTAGTTTTTTAAATATATTTTCACTACATCCACCATATAATAATTTAAATAATTTTTGTTTATATTCTTCCAGATGTATCAATACATCATCTACTTGTATATTCATAAACGACATATCATTAATTATTTCAATCTTTTTATCTATATATTCTCTAAATTTTTTTATAATTTCCCTAGTAGATCCCTCCCCTTCTAACGATTTTAAAATTCCATCAATAAAACCCTTTGATATCCCTTCACTTGCAGCTTGTTTTAATACTCTTATAAATTTTTCAAAATATTGCTTTATGTCATCTATATCTCTAGTTTCGTATTTAAACGTATTTTTAAAAATATGTTTTAAAAAATGAGTTTTTTCATCCCTTAGTATTTTTTTGAATATATCTTCCAATTCATTGAAATTTTTTAATATAGATTCTACATTTTGGTTTCTATTTTTTTCACCTCCATCTTCTACCACTATAGATAATTCAGAACAACTTGCATATAATATATCTTTATCACTTTCTTCCTTTATTTTTTCTAAAATTTCTTTCATTCTTAATATGTATTTCTTTCCTTCATCTAAATTTTCTATTGAATTTTCTTTATTAAAAATGAATCGCCCTTCATCATTAATCTCACTAGGATCAAATATATAATCATCATCATAACTATTTTTATTTAAATAGTCTATATATGCATCTCTAATTAAATCTTTATATGTTTTTATTTTATTTTGCAATGATTCATTATTTTTTAAAACGTTATTAACATACTTTATAACCAATTCTTCATCAATTTTTATATCTTTCTCTCTTAATAAAGTTTCATTCTCTTCTTCTAATATTTTTTTTAATTCATCAAAATTAAAAAATACGTCCTCATATTCCATATCATAAAAAAGATCATATTCATCATTTTCATATTCTTTAAATTCACAATTATATTTTTCAAACCTTTCTAAAACATCTTCAAAATTTTCAATATCTTTTTTAATTAATTTTTCAATATGTTCTTTAGCTTCTTCAAGATTAGTTAATTTGTTTTGTTCAGCTAAACTATTTAAAACTTTTTCCCATCTTCTTGTCCAATAATCAATAAATTTCTTATATTCAATACCTATTGAATTATTATTAATATGTTCTTTTGTTCCACTTTCTAATATTTTAGATTCGTTTACATTCTCTTTCGTTTTTTTATTTTCAACATCATTTTCTTTATCTCTAATTTTAATAACACTTTCTTCTATATCTTCATTTTCACTATTATTTTCTTTTTTATTTCCATATAAATTTTCTAACTTTTTTTCATAATTATTATTTTCCATGGCACCAGAAGAAACACAAAAAAACATAACCCCTAAAAAAACCGTTATTACTAAAAACTTTTTATTATTCCTTAACAATGAAATTACCTCTCTTATACAAATATTTAACAAATTAATTCTATCAAAAAAGATAAATCATGTCAATTTTTTCATAATTTTAGTAAAATTTTAGACAAATTACTCGCTGGAATGTTTAATCTAACTTAATTCAATTTTTAAAACTACTATAAGCTAATTATAATTTAACTGTAGAATATTTAAAATAGTTACTAACTTTTTATATAAAATTTATTCATTTTCTTATATATTTCAATTTAATCTTTCTAAAAAATATTTAATTATTTATATAAACAAAATTTTCTTACTAATTATATTTTTAAATAACCAATAAACCTAATTAATCCTATTATAGGTTTCATCAAATTTAGATAAAAAATATTAAAACTATTTTTAGTTCCCACCTAATTTTATATTTATGCCAATAATCTTTTCTAATTAAATTTAATTAATAATTCCTATAACTAAATTAACAAACTAACATAAAATATCTACTTGTGATTTTTATTAATTTTTCATTATTTTTTAACATTTTAATCTAATTTTGTCTCATCATTAGCGTTATCATTATAACTATTGTTTACAGGTGTTTTCTTTATATTATAACGTCCAGTTATACCTCTTCACCAATTTTATTTTTAACCTTTCAAAATTTGGTCCACAAGTGTTTTCTTTTCTATAAAACACTTCACTTTTTTGCCTTAATTCTTCAAACTTTTGTTTAAAGTCTGACGTTTCTTTATATTCATAATTCTCCTTCTCTTTTTGTTCTATTTTTTGTAATATCAATTCTATTTCTTCTTTTAATTTATATGTTTCAATTTTTTCTTTTATAGTTTTATATTCAAGGTTCGTTAATATCATAATTTCTTGATAAATATCTATTTGATCTCTATTCTCTATTCTTTCTTTAACATTATTAATAAACTTCAAAAATTCTTGAAGAGTTAACTTTTTAAATAAAGATTTGATTTTAGGAATAACTTTTTCACTTTCAGAAAAATTTTTCACTTTCAGAAAAATTTTTTATGCTCTTTATAAATTCATCTAAACGACTTTTTATTTCTTCTTTATTGGTTTTTTTATCTAACACCACTAATATATTATTTAAATCTCTTTTTATTTATTTCACTTGCAAAACTTCGTATCTGTCATTCGTTAATGAAACGATCTTTTCATAAACATCTGATATATCTTCTTGTTTTTCTACATCTTCTTTAACATTATTAATAAACTTCAAAAATTCTTGAAGAGTTAACTTTTTAAATAAAGATTTGATTTTAGGAATAACTTTTTCACTTTCAGAAAAATTTTATGCTCTTTATAAATTTATCTAAATGATTTTTTATTTCTTCTTCACTAGTTTTAGATTCTAAAACCGTTAATATATTATTTAAATTTTCAGTTATTTTTTCCATACATAATACTTCTTTATATTTTTCTTCCACTGTTTCCTTTAAATTTACATAAAAATTAATGGAATTTTCTTCTATTAAACTCTCAATTTTTTTAATAAAAAGTTTAAAAATCTCTTTTCCTCCTATATGTCTTAATTTTTCAATATTTTCATCATCTATATTACCTTTTAATTCATCTATTAATTCCTTTAATTTATCTTCCGATAAATTATTTTTTTCTATATCTTTTAAAATTAATTTTATTTTTTTTATTTTTTTATACTTTCAAAATCATTTTTTATTAATTCTTCTAGTTTATCAAAAAAAGCAAGTTTATATTTATGCGACAAATCTATAATTGTTTTAATATATGTAGCTTCTTCAAAAACAATATCTTTAGTACGCCTGTTTTCTGAAACCATTTTAATATCATCAATATCTTTATTATCACTAAGCCCATCACGTAATAATTCAAATAATTCCTGTTTATTTTCTTGTGTTGGCCGCGTCAATATCTCTTTTGCTAATGTCTCTATAGACGACACTCTATTCATCATTTTAAACTTTTCATCTAAACATTTTTTAAATTTTTCAATAATTTCCCTAGTAGATCCCTCCCATTCTAACGATTTTAAAATTCCATCAATAAAACCCTTTGATATCCCTTCACTTGCAGCTTGTTTTAATACTCTTATCAATCTTTCAAAATATTTATTTTTTTTATTATCTTCTCTATTAAATATATTTCTAAAAATATATTCTACAAAATACTTTTCTTCATCCTTTATTATTTCTTCAAATATGTCTTCCAATTCATCAAATTTTTTTAATATAGGTTTTACATATTTTTTTCTATTTTCTTTATGATTTACTACTAAATATAATTCAGAACAACTTGCATAAAATATATCTTCATCATTTGATTCCTTTATCTTTTCTAAAATTTCTTTCATTCTCATTATTAATTTCTTTTTTTTGTTTTCTTCATCTAAATTTCCTATCGAATCTTCTTTATTAAAAATAAATTGGCTTTCGTCATATTTTATAGTTCTACTAGGCTCAACTATATAATCATAACTATTTTTATTTAAATAATCTATATATGCATCTCTAATTAAATCTTTATATGTTTTTGTTTTATTTCGTAATGATTCGTCATCTCTTAAAAAATCTTTAACGTAATTTATAACCAATTCTTCATCAATTTGCATATTTTTTTCTCTTAATAAATCTTCATTCTCTTTTTTTAATATTTCTTCTAATTTTTCAAAATCAAAAAATTCATCATAATATTTCATTTCATAAAAAAAATCATATTCACTATATTCATCTTTTTCATATTCTTTAAATTCACAACCATATTTTTCAAACCTTTTTAAAACATCTTCAAAATTTTTAATATCTTTTTTAATTAATTTTTCAATATATTCTTTAGCCTGCTCAAGATTGGTTAATTTGTTTTGCTCAGCTAAACTATTTAAAAATTCTTCCCATATTTCCATCCAATAATCAATAAAATTTTTATATTCAATACCTACTAAATTTTTATTAACATAATCTTTTGTTTCACTTTTTAATATTTTAGATTCGTTTACATTCTCTTTTATTTTTTTATTTTCAACATCATTTTCTTTATCTTTAATTTTAATAACATTTTCCTCTATGTCTTCATTTTCACTATTATTTTCTTTTTTATTTTCTTTTATATTTTCTAACTTTTTTTCATGATTAATATTTTTCATCGCACTAGAAGAAACACAAAAAAACATAACTTCTAAAAAAACCGTTACTATTAAAAATTTACTATTTTTAAACATTGAATTCACCTCTTTAATAAAAACATTCAACAAATTTATTTTAATAAAAAAAGCAAAATATGTCAAATTTTACCTTTTTTGGGAATTTTAATGCATAGGTCTTTGCTACATAATTAGCTTATTTTTATTTTAAGTTACTTCCTCACCAAAAAAAATTAATTGACTTAATTTGGACTATTAAACTATCATATGCTTTGTTAAAATTTAATTGAAAGATATTTAGAACAGTTATTGATTTTTCTATAAAATTTATACATTTTTATATATATTTCAATTTAATCAAATTACTAAATTTTTTAATAAACTATTAACATTAAATTTAATTTTCTTTATTAAACTATATGGTGAATCCACTCACTGAAAATTAAACTAACCTTTCTAACCTTTTAAACTTTATTTTAATTTGCTAACTAACTATAAAATTTAATAGAACTTTATAAACATATGATTTTAATTATAATTTTTAAATATCAATCATAAACAAATTTAATTATTATCTAAAATAAAAAACATTTAAATAATATTTATATGACAATATTTAAAACTATATTTAAGTTCTGTTAAAATATTATTATAAAACAACTTTAAAAAATATAATAAAAATATTTATAGTAAAATAGTAATTCTAAAATTACATAAATATAAATTAATATTATAATTTAACTTAAAAAATTTAATAGTCATTGCCAACAGTAACTAAAAAAATTAACTATTTAAAACTATATTAAATCTATTAATATTTAACATTTTATAAATGTATTTGTTTAATTAAAACTAAAAATATCATCACTTATATTATTTTTAAATTATATTTTTTTCTTTTTTATATTGATTTAAAGCTTCAGATAAACCTTTATCCAAACATCCTTGTAAAAAAATCTGTAATTCCTTTTTGTCATTTTTAATGTCATATATTACTTTTATTAAAGAACTAAATGAATTTTTAAAATCTTCCATATTTATGCTTATCTCCAGTAATTCACTAATAACCAATAATAAAGCTTTTGTATAAAAAAATGCTATTTTTTCTAATTCATATTTAAATTTGTTTATTATTTCCTCTTCCTCAATGATTTTTTTAAACTGTTCTAATATTCTATTAGCCCCTGTTCCTGTAATGTAAGTTGTTTCAGGAAAAATTACTTTATATCCTCCAAATTTTTCATTTACAAATTCATCTACTATTTTTTTTACATCCTCTACTTCTTCTTCATATTGATAATTATAATTTTTTATTAATGTTTCTAAGTTTTTAAAATAACCACGATAATATGATTTTAATTTTTCTAACCTATCAAAAACTTCAGTTTCTTCAAATTCACATAAACCCTCTCCAAACATATTATTTGACAATTCCAAAATTTTTCCTAAAAATTTTACATTGAATTTTTCTTTTTCATCACTATTAATTTTAAATATCTCTTTTAACTTATCTAAACTTTCTTTATCGATATCATTTTTTATTATATCTATTAAATCTTCTATGTCGCTTTTTTTTAATCTTTTTTTTATTTCTTTCTGTTCTAAATCTTCTAAAGCCAAAACTAAATTTCTTATTTTTTCTGCTTCTTCAAAATCATGGCTCTCTTCTTCCATTAAATTTTCTAAATGTTCAAAAAATGTTAATTTATACACACAAAACATTTTAAATATGCTAATATAAAAATAATTAGAAAAATTAATTGACTTATGTTTGCTAAGTCTTTTAAAATCTTGCTTTAAACCTTCATCTAATTTTTTAACTGAAGGATAATTTTTATATGAATCATCCCAAGGAATTTTATATGAACTCAATTCCTGATACCTTCTATTATATATTTTACCACTTATATAGTCATTTGCAATTTCTAGTGTATTAATTATACGAAATTTATTCACTATAAAATTTTTAAATTTTTCAATAAACCTGCCAGGATAATATTCCTCTTTTGTTAAATTTATAATTTCATTAATAAATTGTTTTAATATATCTTCATCTATAGCTTGTTTTAAAACAAAGAAAAATTCTTTAGAATAATCAACTCTATTTTCATAATTAACAAATCCCCATCTAATATTTATATTTTTATCTATTAAATCTTTTAAATTTTGCAATTCATTATTTACAATATCTCCTTCTTCATCTTTTAAAGTATCCATATCCTCTATTTTTACCGCTATTTTGTCTTGATATTTTTTTAAAATATTAGAGCAATCTGTTTTCAAATCATCTTTATCTTGTTTGTTTATTTTTTCTAATATCTCTCTCATTTTTAAAATAAATTCAATTTCTTCATATTCTTTTTCTATTTTATATATTGCATTATCTTTATATATATCAAATTTTCCTTGCTTCCAACTTTTATAGGTTAAATTCTCTTTTTTATCATCAACAGTTTCAACATTATATCCTTCATCATAAAATTTACATGGGTTTAAATTTGAATCACATATAACCTTACGATTTTTATAATTACTATTAGAAATAAAATTTTCATATGCTTTTTCAATTAAGTGTTTATAATTTGTTATTTCTTCTCTTTCGTCTTCATCTCCTAACAACTCATTATAAACATAATCAGAAACAATTTTTGCATTAATTTTAATTCCGTAATCCTCTTTCAAATTTTTATTTTCTTTTTCTATTATTTCTTCTAATTTAACAACATCAAAAAAATCATTTTTATTATTTAAATCACAATCTTTAAATTTACATTCATAAGTTTCAAATCTTTGCAATACGTCATAAAAATTATTTATATCTTCATTAACCACTTTCATAACATATTCTTTTATTTCTTTTATGTTAACTAATTTATTTTTATATAAATCTTTTAAATTTCCTCCCCACATATCTATCCATATTCTTGCCCATTTCACAAATTCATTGTCTTTTAAAAATACACTATAATCTTCACTTGATATTTCTTCTTCCGATTTTTTGATTGCATTATTCTTAAAAGGTTTTATATATTCATTTTCTAAAACATCATTAGGGTTTAAATCACAAATACTATCACATTTTTCTTTCCCTTCTTCAAAATAATATTGTTCTTTAAATTTACATTCTCTTATATATTTTAATAGATATTCAATTAGTTGCCCGTAGTTTTTTATTTTATTTCTAGTTTGCTTGTCCCAAATTAAAACTTCTTCGATATATCCAACTATAATATTTTTGTTTAGATTCTTCTTTTCTGCCAAAGCTAATACTTTTTCTAAATCTTCTTCATCAACTTCAAAATTTTCATAATTATCATATTCTCCATAAAAATTATCACAACGATCCATATTGCTTTCTATTGTTTTATATCTAAATTCATATTTTTCAAATTCTTTAACAAAATCATTTAAATTTTCTTCCTGCTCTTTAATTAATGTTTTAATAAATTCACGTACATTTAAAAATTGTTTTGATTGCATTTTTTTATATATACACTCATTATCAAAACCCCAACTTTTTATCCATTCTTTTGTTTTTCGTTGCTCTTGTTTTGTGTTCCCATACCCAAATTCCTTTAAATTTTCTTCTGTTCCTTCTTCATTTTCTTCATATTCTTCATATTCTCTAATCTCACTATCACTTTCTATCATTTCTCCTTTTTTGTCCATAATATTACTAAATTCAGTTATATTTTCTTTTGTTTCTTTTGTTTCTTTTGTTTCACTGCTTTTTGAAATATTAACATCATTTTCTTTTTTACTATTAGTTTCCATTGCAGTAGCTGAAACCCCTAAAAATATAGTCCCTAAAAAAATTGATATAATTAAAAATTTGTTATCTATCGACATGAAATTACCTCTTTTTTACAAAATCTTCCATAAATTGATTCTAACAAAAAAGATAAAATATGTCAAATTCTTTCATTACGTAGATGGTTTGATAGAATTTTAAGTTTTTCACTCGCCAGAAAATTTAATTAAACCTTCATTCCGTTTTAAATTTGATATTATTTTAAGTTTTTCACTCGCCATGAAGTTTAAAGAAACTTCTTTCGGCCTGCTAAACTTTTTTATTACGTTTTTTCATTACGTAGAAAGTTTGATTTAACTTTTAATTTATCACTCGCCAAAAAATTCAATCTAATTTGAAGACCTGCTAAATTCTTTTTCGGTATGTGGAAAATTTGATAGAATTAATAATAGGTCACTCGCCATGAAGTTTAAAGAAACTTCTTTCGGCCTGCTAAACTTTTTTATTACGTAGAAAGTTTGATGAAATTAATAATAAATCACTCGCCAAAAAATTTAATCTAATTTAAAGACCTGCTAAATTCTTTTTCGGTATGTGGAAAATTTGATAGAATTAATAATAGGTCACTCGCCAAAAAATTCAATCTAATTTGAAGACCTGCTAAATTCTTTTTCAGTATGTGGAAAATTTGATAGAATTAATAATAGGTCACTCGCCATTTTTTTATTACGTAGTAAGTTTGATAGCATTTTAATAGGTCACTCGCCATTTTTTCATTACGTAGAAAATTTAGTCTAACTTTTAGTTCATCACTCGCCATGATGTTTTATAAAACTTTATTCGGCCTGCTAAATCCTTTTTCAGTACGTTTTTTCATTACGTAGATGGTTTGATAGGATTTTAAGTTTTTCACTCGCTGGAAAATTTAATTAAACTTTTTAAACCTGCTAAACTCGGTTTATTGTTTTTTCAAAATTTAAAATAAAACTTTTATAAACTCTATTTAAAACCTTAATTTAATTTTTTAAACTACCGTAACTATATCAAAACTTAACTATATAACTATTTAAAATACTCACTAACTTTTTATATAAAATTTATTCATTTTATTATATATTTCAATTTAATTTTTCTAAATATAAATAAATTTTCTTACTAATTATAAATTTTAATATTGCTAAAAAATTAATCGTCTTAACTCCATTCTTTCATTACGTAGAAAATTTAATCTAACTTTTATTCCGTTTTAAATTTGATATTATTTTAAGTTTTTCACTCGCCATAAAGTTTAAAGAAACTTCTTTCGGCCTGCTAAACTTTTTTATTACGTAAAAAGTTTGATAGAATTTTAAGTTTTTCACTCGCCATGAAGTTTAAAGAAACTTCTTTCGGCCTGCTAAATTCTTTTTCAGTATGTGGAAAATTTGATAGAATTAATAATAGGTCACTCGCCATACCATTTAATCAAACTTTCTAAACCTGCTAAACTCGGTTTATTGTTTTTTAAAAATTTAAATAAACCTTTTATAAACTCTATTTGAAAATTTAATTTAACCTAATTCGACTTATTAAAATATTATAAGCTTTTTTAAAATTTAATAATAAATATTACATAACCTTTCTAATAATCTAATCTATTTTATATAATATAATTTTTATTATAGATTTATTAAACAAAAATATATTCTTTGATTGCATAAATATTTATTATAATTTATTAATCTTCTGCTCCTGAATCTGTTTCTACATTTTCAATATTTTTATCATCACATTTAAGCCTTATGTCAATGGAATAACAACCCTTTGAATTTTTTCTTATTAAAACATTTATGTTGCGCAATCCATCCATACTATGAAATTCCACAACTTTTCCTTTCACTGCTTCTTTTTCTTTCTCTGTTATTTCCCTTTTTGCTCTTTTTACCCTATCTAAAATATCACATATTTCTTTTTCTATTATTATTTGCTTATATTTATTGTTTAAAAATTTATCGAAATTTCTCAAAAAAAATTCTTTCCCTCTTTCTATAAAAACTATGGCTGGCATAATAAACTCTTTTTGCACAGCTCTGCTTATCTTATCTATGTTTAAATCTATTAATTTTGTTATTGTTTCGTCTTCAACATATCCCTTTAGCTTGACTGATAACGTCAAAACTTCATTTTTTATTGCTAATTTATCTTTGTTTTCATATGCTGTTTTCATGTTTTTTAAAATTGTTTCTATATCTTTAGTAAATATTTTTTTGTCATAATTTTTTTCTATTATTTCTTCTAATCCTGTATAAAATCTTTCTTTAACACCTTGCACTGTGTCTTCCCCACTTAGTTTTCTATAAAGATAAAATTCATAATCATATATATATTTTAAAATATCAAGAAAAAAACCTAAATCTGCATCAGTTACTTTATCATTTTCTAAAAAATTTTTAATTAAAAATTCAAACTTTTTAGAACTATCAGAATTGATTTTTTCCTTTATTTTTTCTATTGCATTCATTATTTTAAGCTTATTTTCTTTTTCTATATTTTCTTCTTTTAACATCTCTATGTTTATTTTTAACACTTCTATTTCTTTTATCATTTCAAAATTTTCTACAACATAATCTAAATTTTCAAAAAAATTGACTCTATAATTATTTAACAAATATTCTAAAATTTCTTTAAATATGAATACTTTTTTTCCATCTCCTATCCCTTCACCTAAATAATTTTTAATCTTTTCTAAATTTTCTTCATTAACACTACCTTTTAATATATTTACTATATTATTTATATTCTTTTCATTAAAAGAAGCATTATGAACCATTTCTTTTCGTATTGCTTCTATTATTTTTTTTACTGATGCACTATTTTCATATTTTATCGTTAATAAATTTTTTAACGTCTTCCAAAAAGAAAAAACATCCGATGTTTTATTTGTTATCTCTATTAATTCATCAATAAAATTATTTGAATTTTCATTTAAATATATATTAATTTCCTTTAAAAAATTTCTTTCATCACTTTCATATTCATTTTCCTCATATCTATTAATTAACCTTTGTAATCTAGAAATTTCAATATATAAATCAGATATTTCTTTTTTTAAATCTCTTTTTTCTTCTTTTTCTATTTTCATTTTTCTTAAAACTCTTTTAAAATTTAAATAACCTGTTATGCATTTATATTCACCTTCTAAAATATCAATAGAATCTAAGTCAAAAATGTTATATTTTCTCTCGTGTTTTTCTAATTCAATATTTTGTTCTTCCACATATGTATATGCCTTTTTAATTAAATCTCCATAGGTTTTTATTTTTTCTCTGGTGTTTCTATCATACAATAAAACTTTTTCAATATAGCTAACCATAACATCTTTATTAAGATTGTTTTTTTGTATTATTCTTAAAACTTCTTCTAAATCTTTCCTATCAACCTCAAACTCTTCATAACCAATATTTTTTTCATAATAACTTCGATTACTTTCAACTATTTTATAACAAAATTTTTTATTTTCACATTCTTTGATGCATTCAATTAAATTTCTATTCTTCTGCATTATATATTTTTTAATGCAATCTAATAAATCATCATATTTATTATTTTTCATTTCGTTATATATTTCTTTATTATCAATTCCCCAATGTTTTATCCACTCTTTAGTTTCTTGTTGGTCTTTTTCTATATCTCCATATCCTAATTCTCTTAGGTTTTCTTCTGTTTCTTCTGCTTTTTCTTCAATATTATTTTCTTTTTCATTTTTTATTATAATCTTAGATTCGTTTTTGTTTTCTTCATATTTTATTTTATTTTCTTTTTCTTTTACTTCATTTTTTATACTACTTCCATCTTCTTTTTTTTCATTATTTTGACTTTTTATTATATTAGCTTCATTTAAATTTTCTTGCTTTTTTTCCTGATTAATATTTTCCATAGCACTTGAGGATATATTAAAAAACATAACCCCTAAAACAATTGATATAATTAAAAATTTATTATTTATCGACATGAAATTACCTCTTTTTTACAAAATTTTCCATGAACTGATTCTACCAAAAAAGATAAAACATGTCAAACTTTTTTATTTTTTCAGTACGTAGTTAGTTTGCTGTAACTTATATTAGGTCACTCGCCAAAAAATTTTATCTAACTTCATTCGGCCTGCTAAATCCTATTTAAAATTAATCACTCGCCATACCATTTAATCAAATTTCTTCCGGCCTGCTAAATTCTTTTTCAGTACGTTTTTTCAGTACGTAGTTAGTTTGCTGTAACTTATATTAGGTCACTCGCCAAAAAATTTTATCTAACTTCTTTCGGCCTGCTAAACTTTTTTTCAGTACGTAGACGGTTTGATGTTATTTAAATTAATCACTCGCCATAAAGATTATCTGATTTGAAGACCTGCTAAATCCTTTTTTCATTACTTAGAAGGTTTGATAGAATTAATAATAGGTCACTCGCTGGAAAGTTTAATAAAACTTCTTTCGGCCTGCTAAATCCTTTTTCAGTACGTAGTAAATTTGATGGCATTTTAAGTTTTTCACTCGCCAGGAAAATTCAATCTAATTTAAAGGCCTGCTAAATTCTATTTAAATTTCTTTCAAAATTTAACTATATAACTATTTAAAATACTCACTAACTTTTACATAAATTCTATTCGTTTTAAACATGACTTTTAACTTAACATTACTATAAATACATTCACTTATTATTATATAAACAAATTTTCTTACTAATTATATTTTTAAATAACCAATCAACCTAATTAATTCTATTTTTTATATTGATAGTCTTCTACACTTCTCACCTTAACTAAAAATCTACTATAATTAAATTAACAAACTACCATAAAATATCTATTTATCATTCTTATTATTTTTTCTTTACAGTTTAAATTTTATTCCATTTCTGTTTCATCATTAGCATTATTATTATCTCTTTTGTTTTCATTCACTACCTTTATACTATAATGTCCAGTAAAAATATTCTTCACCAAATCAAATTTTAACCTTATATAATTTTGCCTAAAATTATGTTGTTTCCTATAAAGTGTTTCACTCTTTTCTTTTATTTTCTTAAACAATTCTTTGAAGTCTTCCGATTCTTTATATTTATCATCTTCATTCTCTTTTTGTTCTATTTCTAATAACATATTTTTTATTTCTTTTTCTAAATTCACAACTACAAACTTATTTTTAGTTAATACCGCAATTTTCATATAAATATTCCTTGGGTCTTGCATTTCATTTTCAATTTGATGAAAAAATTTCCTAAATTCTGATAATTCTAAATTTTCAAATATATATTTCATTCCATTAACAGTTGTTTTTTTTACATAATCACCAATATCTGAACGTTCACAATTCTTAAAATTTTCTAAAAATGTATTTAAACGACTTTCTACTTTATCCTTTCTAGTTCCATTATTTAACACTATTAATATATTATTTATATCTTTAATTATTCCTTGTGCAGATAATATTTCTTCATCTTTTCTCTCTATTGTTCTTTTTAAATTTGTATAAAAATTAATAGAATCTTCTTCTATATGTTTAATAAAAACTTTAACCAAATCTCTAAAATATTTTTTAGATGCGAAATATTTTAACTTTTCAATACTTTTATCGTCTATTTCACCTCTTAATTTTTTTATTAATTCATCTGTTTTTTTTATTAATTCATCTTCTGGTAAATATTTTTTGGCTAAATCATTTAAAATTAATTTGATTTCTCTTATTTTTTTTGCATCTTCAAAATTATTTTTTATTAATTCTTCTAGTTTATTAGGAAAAGTAAAATTATATTTACACAATAAATCTCTAATTGTTTTAATATACATCATATTTTCAAAACTAATACCAGTATAATTTACATCTCTTGAATTTTTTTCAATTTCTTTCGATAAAAAACCTTCTATTTTTTTTAACATATCATCATCTAATAAACAACCTAACGATTTAAAAAAATCTTCTTTTCCATCTTTCAAAAAATAAAATGCTTCTGGCTGTACTCGAAATATTATATCACTCGCCGAACAAATTATCTCATATTTTTTATTTAAATATATTTTAAACTCTTCAATAAATCTTTTAAGAGAACATTCCGTTATTAAATTTAAAATTCCATTAATAAATTCTTTTGATATCCCTTCATCTGCAGCTTGTTCTAATTCTCTTAAAAACATATTATAATATTTATACATAGATTCACCGTATATTTTTTTTACAAATGAAAATATATCTTCCAATTTATTAAATTCTTCTAACATATTTTTTACATATTTTAATGTATTACTTTCAATATAATCATAATTTAATTTATATTTACTTGCATATAATATATTTTCATCATTTTCTTGCTTTATTCTTTCTAAAACTTCCACAATTCCTATCACACATTTCATTTCTTCATATTCTCTATTTAATTTTTTTAATTTTTCTATTAATTCATCCCCTTTAAAAATATTTCTTTCTTTGTCATACTGCGTATAATCAAAATCAGAGCCATTAGAACAATATTCATATGCATCTCTAATTAAGTCTTTATATGTTTTTGTTTTATCTCTTAATGATCTATTGTTTTTTAAAACTTTATCGAGATATGTTATAACAAATTTTTTATTAATTTGCATTTTATTTTCTTTTGATAATTCTATATTCTTCTCTTCTATTACTTCTTCTAACCTAGAAAAATTAAAAAAACAATCATTGTTATAACAATTACTTTCATCACATTCTTCAAATTCACATTTATATTCTTTAAACCTATCTAAAATCTTTTCAAAATTCTTAATATTATTTTTAATTGAATTTTCTATATAATTTTTTACATCATCAATATTAGTAATATTAGTTAATTCGCTTTGTTTATCTAAACAAATTAAATCGTTTTTCCACTTTTCTATCCAATATTTAATAATTTCATTACCTTTAATATCTATTGATTTTTTATTCCCATTATCTTCTCTTTCACATTTTATTATTTTAAATTCGTTTACATTTTCTTTTATTTCGTTTTTTAAACTACTAACATCTTCTTTTTTTTCATTATCTTGCCCTTTTAATATATTAATTTCATTCAAATTTTCTTGCTCTTTTTCATGATTACTACTTTCCATAGCACTTGAAGATATATTAAAAAACATAACCCCTAAAACAATTGATATAATTAAAAATTTGTTATTTTTCGACATAAATTTACCTCATCCCATTAAATATTCAACATATTGATTCTATCAAAAAAAATTAATATGTCAAACTTTTTCAGTACGTAGAAAGTTTGCTGTAACTTATATTAGGTCACTCGCCATACCATTAAATAAAACTTTACTTGGCCTGCTAAATCCTTTTTCAGTACGTAGATGGTTTGATGAAATTAATAATATATCACTCGCCATACCATTAAATAAAACTTTACTTGGCCTGCTAAATCCTATTTAAAATAAATCACTCGCCATTTTTTCAGTACGTAGAAAGTTTGATATAAATTAAAATTTATCACTCGCCAGAAAGTTTTATCAGATTTGTTTTGGCCTGCTAAATCCTATTTAATGTTTTTTTAAAATTAAAATATAACTTTAATTAACTCTATATAATTTTAATTTAACTTTATATTAAAGTTATACTATAAGTTTAAACTAATGTTTATATTTTAACTCCAATTTGATATTATTTTAAGTTTTTCACTCGCTGGAAAGTTTCATTACAACTTACAGTTACTACGGCCTGCTAAATTCTTTTTCAGTACGTAGAAGGTTTGATTAAATTAAAATTAATCACTCGCCAGAAAGTTTAATCTAACTTCATTCGGCCTGCTAAATTTTTTCATTACGTAGATGGTTTGCTATAACTTATATTAGGTCACTCGCCATGATGTTTTATAAAACTTTATTCGGCCTGCTAAATCCTTTTTCAGTACGTAGAAAGGTTGATGGAATTTTAAGTTCATCACTCGCCATACCATTAAATAAAACTTTACTTGGCCTGCTAAATTCTTTTTCAGTACGTAGATGGTTTGATGTTATTTAAATTAATCACTCACCAAAAAATTCAATCTAATTTGAAGACCTGCTAAATTCTTTCATTACGTAGAAAGTTTGATGTTATTTTTAATTTATCACTCGCCACAACGTTTAATCTAATTTGAAGACCTGCTAAATTCTTTTTCAGTACGTTTTTTCATTACGTAGATGGTTTGATGTTATTTTTAATTTATCACTCGCCAAAAAATTTTATCTAACTTTCATTCCGTTTTAAATTTGATATTATTTTAAAGTTTATCACTCGCCGGAATGTTTCATTACAACTTATAGTTACTACGGCCTGCTAAATCCTTTTTCAGTACGTAGATGGTTTGATGTTATTTAAATTAATCACTCGCCATAAAGATTATCTAATTTGAAAACCTGCTAAATCCTTTTTCAGTACGTAGCAAGTTTGATGTTATTTTTAATTTATCACTCGCCATTTTTTCAGTACGTAGATGGTTTGATGTTATTTAAATTAATCACTCGCCATAAAGATTAAAGAAACTTCTTTCGGCCTGCTAAACTCTATTTAAATTTTTTTCAAATTTTAACCAAAAAACAAAATACATCAATATTAAATTAAAGCTACATATAATACATATAAATTTTATAAAAATTTTAAAATTACTTATATATAATAATTTATTTAAAATGTTTTAATCATATTTCTGTTCCTGGCCTTGTTTCTACTCCCTTATCATTAAAATCATAATAATCATCAAAATTATTATTATTATTGATATTATTATTTTCTGCTACACCATTTGCTTTTGTTTCAACATAATATGAATTAGAATCAGTATCATAATTCAAAAAAATGCTTACTCCATCAAAATTTAAAAATGGCCCTTTCTCTAATATATAAAGTTCTTCACACATTTTTCTCAATCTTTCATATTCATCCGACTGCATAAATTCTTCCACATTTTCAGAATGCACACCCCTTAAAATGTTATCTATATCTTCTTTTAACACATTCTTCCTTATCTTTTTATATTCATTTTCTATTGAAACAAAAAATTCACTTAAACATTCCGATAAATCAGAACAACTATATATGTTATAAGAATTACAAATAAAATTCTTTAATTCATTATCTTCTGATTTTTCAAATATATATCTTAATTTTGTTTTCACATCATCTATCATAACACTTCCAATTTTTTCTATTAACTCATTTAACAATTTTTCCTTTAATGAAGGATCTTTTATAATATCCCCTGATTTTTCTTCCATTGTTTCTAAAATTTTTTTTATTTCATAAAACCTTTTTCTATATTCATATTCTCCTGTTATCACTGTTTTTAAACGGTTAAAAAACTCTGTTTGATTAAATTTTAACATATTTTTATTTGCAAAATCATTCGCACATTTTGATATTATTTTTATTATATCACCATACTCAGACATATCAACAAAATTAAAGATATCTTTGAATTTTTCAATATTTTCTTTTCCAATGTTATCACCTATTTTATCTATTAACTCCTCTTTATGCTTTTTTGCTTTAGAACATAACCCACATATATCTTCTGCAAATAATGCTATATCCCTTGCTTTTTCCACTTCTTTAAAATCCTCTTTTAATACTTTTTTTAGTTCTTTAAAAAATGTTAATTTGTGTTCAGATGATAGACTTATAATTGCACTAATATAATAATGTTTAAAAAAACTATCTTCCAAACCATTCATTGATTTAATTGTTTCAAAATCTCTTTTCAAATATTCTTTTAATTCCTCTAATAACTTATAATCTTCATATTTTTCTAAACCACCTTTCTTAAATTTTATATATCCATAAAATTTACATTCAGTCATATCAGATAAAAAGAATCTATCAATATCCTCGTTTGGACGTTCTTTTATTTTATTCAATCCAATATTTATATAGTTTACTTTGTGTATTAATGAATATTTTCGTGATATTAATTTTCTAAATTTTTTAATAAATCTACCAGGATAATATTCTTCTTTTGTTAAATCTATTATTTCATCAATGAACTGTTCAAATATATTTTCATCTATTGCTTGTTTTAAACATTCTGCAAACATTTTACAATAATCTAAATTTTGTTTTTCATCTTTTATTCTTTCTTCAAACATATCAAACATATCTTCTAAAATATTTAAATTTTTCTTTAACTCTATTGTTTTGCTTTCTAATACTTTAGGGCTATCTTTAATTAAATATTTTTTATAATCTTCTTCACTTATTTTTCCTTCGAGTAAATCTCCTAGGTAATTTAAACTTATTGTAAAACCTTTTGTGTTCGTTTTTAATATATTAGAACATTCTTCACTTATTTGATTTTTATCTTGACTTTTTATTTTTTCTAGAATTGATTTCATATTTAAAACAAATTGCATCTCTTCATATTCTGTTTTTATTTTATCTTTTGCTTCTTTTGTATAAATATCTATTTTATCCTTTTTATTAAATCTATAAACTATTTCATCATCATTAGATTCAACATCAATATTATATCCTTTATACCAAAATTTATAGAAATTAAAATTAGATTCTTTTAAAACTTTATCTTGATTATCAATATGCCCATTAATACACGCTGTATATGCTTTCTTTATTAGCTGCATATAGTTTTTTATTTGCTTTTGCAAAGTTTCATCATGCATTAATTCTCCTTCAACATAATCTTTAACAACTTCACTATTAATTAAAAGACCATATTCTTCTTGTATACTTTTATTTTCTTCATCTATTATTTTTTTTAATTCTTTTTTAAAATTAAAAAATTTAGACTTATCCACTATAATCGATTTTTCAATCCCTATATTTTCAAATTCAAATTTATATTTTTCAAACCTTTCTAAAATTTTATTAAAAATATTATAGTTGTTAATAACTATTTTTTTTACATGTTTTTTTATGTCTTTAAGATTAACAATCTTGTTCTTATTATATAAAGAATCTAAAGAACCTCCCCACATATCTATAAAAACTTTAGCCCAGTTAATAATTTCATTATTGCTATTATCAATTTTGTTATTCAAATTTTTAATATCTTCTTCTACATCACTACTATCACTATTTGTTAATTCTTCAAACTCACCTACCTCTTTTTTAATCTCTTCATATTCTTTTTTTAATATTTCAATTGAACTTAAAGTGTAGATATTATAATATTTTTTATCTTTTCCTATACCTTCACAATATCCATTTTCTATAAATCTACAACTTTTATCATATATATAATAGTTATATGCATTTTCAATTAATTGTGAATAATCATCTATTTCATACAAAATTTTTTGTAAAAAAGGTAATCTATTTTCAATAAAATCAACTATAAGGCTTTCACTCAGCCCTTTCTCTTGTATTAATTTTAGTGTTCTATTAAAATTTTCTTCATCAAGTTTAATATCAAAACCTTCATTACATGGTTTATAAAAATTTTCATAAAAATCAAATGGTCTTTCGCTTATTTCACATTTAAACAGAATTTCTTTTAATTCTTTAATATGGTCTCTAAATTCTTTAATTTTCTCTTCTATTAACTCTTTAAGACATTCTAATATATCTTTATATTTTCTTGTTTGCATTTTCCTATATATAAGCCCATTATCAAAACCCCAACTTTCTATCCATTCTTTCGTTTTTTGTTGCTGCCCTTTAGTAACACCATATCCATAATTTTTTAACTCTTCTCTTAATTCTTCTTCACTTTTAATTTTGTTTTCTTGATTCTCACTACTATTTTCTATTTTATTATTTAATATAATTTTAGATTCGTTTTCTTTCTCTTTATTTTTATTAATATTATTTTCTACTTTATTATCACTTTCTTTTATTTCATTTTTTAGGTTATTCCCGCCTTCTTTTTTTTCACCATATTCATAATCTTTTAACGTGTTATTAATTTCATTTGAATTTTCTTGCTCTATTTCTTGATTTTTATTTTCCATAGCACCAGATGAAACACTAAAAAACATCGTCCCTAAAAAAACTGATATAACTAAAAATTTATTATTTCTCGACATAAATTTACCTCTTTTTTACAAAATTATCCATGAGCTGATTCTAACAAAAAAGATAAAATATGTCAAATTCTTTCATTACGTAGATGGTTTGATGTAACTTTATTTAAATCACTCGCCAGAAAATTTAATTAAACTTTCATTCCGTTTTAAATTTGATATTATTTTAAGTTTATCACTCGCCATACCATTTAATCAAACTTTCTAAACCTGCTAAACTAAATTTAATATTCTTTCAAAATTTAAAATAAACCTTTTATAAACTCTGTTTAAAACCTTAATTTAATTTTTTAAACTACCATAACTATATCAAAACTTAACTATATAACTATTTAAAATACTCACTAACTTTTTATATATATTTCAATTTAATTTTTCTAAAAAATATTTAATTGAAATATAAATAAATTTTCTTCCTAATTATAAATTTTAATATTGCTAAAAAATTAATCGTCTTAACTCCATTTTTTCATTACGTTTTTTCAGTACGTAGCAAGTTTGATGAAATTAATAATAGGTCACTCGCCATGAAGATTATCTGATTTGAAGGCCTGCTAAAACTACTATAAATTTTGTTAAAAATTTAACTATATAAATATTTAAAATAGTTACTAACTTTTTATATAAAATTTATTCAGAAAATTTAATCTAACTTTCATTCCGTTTTTTCAGTACGTAGATGGTTTGATGTAACTTTTAATAGGTCACTCGCCAGAAAATTCAATCTAATTTGAAGACCTGCTAAATTCTTTTTTCATTACGTAGAAAATTTGATGGAATTCTAATAGGTCACTCGCCATTTTTTCATTACGTAGAAAGTTTGATTTAACTTTTAATTTATCACTCGCTGGAAAATTTAATTAAACTTAATTCAATTTCTTAAAATATTTTAAGCTATATCAAAACTTAACTAAAATAACAAATTATATAATATTAAATTAAAACTATATTTTTTATAATTAGTATTTTATAAATAAAATATCTATAAAAATTAAAAAATTATTAATTACCTCTAAATTTAAAAACTAATCTCACTTAAATTTATTCTATTCTTCTTTATTAAGCCCAAAATAATCACTATAAAAATCTACAGAACTAATATGTTCATCTTCAATTTTTTTTTCTTTTTTTTCTTTTTCACACTTATCTTTCTTTAAAAATTCAAATAATTTATTATATTTCATATCTTTTATTTCTTTAAAAAAACTTTCTACACATTTCTGAGAGGTATTACCACTATTATTATCTTTTACAATTAATGTATGAACATTTTCTACTAAAGATTTAAATATATCACTAAATTCATCTTTATTTTTACAAAAATCTATTAAATATATAATCTTTTTAATAAATTCTTTTGAATATATATATTTTAATTCCTTTAAATTATAACTAAATTTTTCTAATATATCTTTTGTGGTAATATTTTTAAATTTTTCTAATATTTCTTCTATATCTTTATCTGAAATATGAGTGCTAAGATTAGCATCTACTGAAATATTTGAAATTGTACTTAGTGTTTCTCTTGTTTCTCCCATACTCTTTTTATACCCAAAAAAATCTTCTATTAATTTTTCTAACATCTTAAAAAAATCTGCTTGATTAAAATCTAACACATTTTCTTTCTTAAAACTTCCTGCTAAATCTAAAATCCTATCAAAAAAAATTTTATCAAACTTTTCTTCACCTTTTTGATTTGTTTTATCAGACTTTTTTTTACTTTTTTGATCTGTTTTATCAGACTTTTTTTTACCTTTTTGATTTGTTTTATCAGGCTCTTTTTCACCTTTTTGATCTATTTTATAAAACTCTTTTAATTTTTCAATACTTTCTTTACTAATATTATCTCCTATTTTTTTTATTAAATTTTCCACATCTTCTTTCGTTACTTCCTTTTTTAACTTTCCTATAAATAAACTTATTTTTCGCACATTGTCTATTCCTTTAATTCTATTTTCTAATATTTCATTTAACCTCTCAAAAAATGTTATTTTATATTTAGATAAAAGGTCTTTAAATAAAATAAAATGGTAGTAATAAAAAATTGTTAAACGCGACCATTTATTAGCAACTGCTTTATAGTCTTTTTTTAAATATTCGCAAACTTTTGCTATTAACCCATAATTTTCATTTTGTCCAAGCACAAACATACGCGATTTATATTTTGTTGAAAATGAATATTGATCTTCTGCTTCTATATAATCTAATAATTCGTCTAAATCAATTTCTAATTGCTCTAACATAGATATCACTTTATATTTTTTATGTATTAAATCCTTAAATTTTTTAATAAACATACCAGGATAATATTCTTCTTCTGTTAAATTTATTAGTTCATTAATAAATTGTTCAACCCTTTCTTCAGCTGCAGAATATTTTAAAAACTCTATAAATCCTTTAAAATAATCGATTTCTTTAAAATAATCGATTTCTTGTTTATTATTAATCTTTCCATAAAACATATTTTCTAATTTTCTAAAATGTATAGATATTTCATCATCTTCTTCTACATCTATATCTTCTAAATCTTTAGAATATATTGTTTCGTTAAATTTTTTTGAAATATCACAACATTTCTTAAATATCCCATCTCTATCCATCACCTTCGTTTTTTCTAACATCTCTCTCATTTCTAAAATAAATTTAATTTCTTTATATTCTTCTTCTACTATATCTTTTGTATCTTTCCTATATATATCATATTTACCTTGTTTCCAAGTTAAATATTTTGATTTAAAACCTTCATAATAAATATCAACAATATTAAACCCCTCATCACAAAATCTATATTTATTAAAATTTAAATCACATAATCCACATAATACATGATCAACACCAAAAAAATCAGCACAAGAATTAATTCTATCTGTATATGCATTCCAAATTAATTGCTTATAGTTCTTTATTTCGTCCATTAACGATTCATCATATCTAACTTTATCTGAAACATAACCACAAACATATTTTTCTTTAATTTCAAGCCCATATTCTTTTTGAATTTCTTTATTCTCTTTTTTTATTTCTTTTATTAATTCTTTAAAATTAAAAAATGGAACATACTCATATTTGTCATTCAATATTTTTTCAAACTCTTCTAATTCAAGATTTTGATATGGACATTTGTTAAATTTACATTCATATTTTGAAAATCTATCTAAAACTTCATCAAAACCTTTAATTTCTTTATCAACCACTTCTTTAAGATATTCTTTTATTGTTTCAGGTGTTATTGATTTGTTTTCTCTACATAAATCAATTAAATTTCCTCCCCACCTTTCTATAAAAAACCTCAGCATTCTCAAAATTTCATTGGTTTTTAAGGCCTCACTAACATTTTTATCTTCCATTTCTTTTTCTCTTTTTTGCTTCTTCTCCCTATCTTTTTCTTCTTTAATTTTATCTGTTCGTTTTTTATTTATTTCAAAAATTTCATTAGAATCATATATAATTTTACTATTTTCTTTATTCTCTTCATCACTTATTTTATTTTTAGTTTTATCTTCTATTAAATTTTCACTATCTTCTTTTTCAATTTCTTCTAACTTTTTATTTATATATTTAATATATTGTCTTTCTTCATATTCTTTTTGTATAATATCAATAAAATTTGATTTATATAATTTAAAATCTTTTTCGCATTCTTCTATAATAAAACGTATTGTTAAGTAACAGCCAAAGTGAATTGCACTATATGCATTCCAAATTAACTGTTTATAGTTTTTTATTTTTTCTCTAAGTTCTTTAGACTTAATTAATTCAAAACAAACATAATCAATAATACTATCTATATCTTTTATGCCTACTAATCTCGCTATTTTTTCAATTGGTTTTTTATTAATTTCAAAATCTTCACTATCATCATCTTTTCCATCAGATTTTTTTTTAAATTCGAGGGTAAATGGTTTTTTTGCACATATATCAAGGCGATTAATAAACCTCTTAACTTGCTCTTTTATTATCTCTACTAAACATTCAACTAAATTTTTATTTTTTTTTTTCATTTCGTTATATACTTCTTCATTGTCAAGCCCCCATTTTTTTATCCATTCTTTTGTTTCTTCTTGTTCTTGTTTTGTATCTCCATATCCTAATTTTCTTAATTCTTCTATTTCTTTTTTTTCTTCATCACTTTGACTTTTTAATATATTATTATTTTCATTTAAAAATTCTTGCTTTTTTCCCTGAATGCTATTCTCCATAGCAACAGAAGGAATATAAAAAGACATAACACCTAAAAAAATCGTGATTATTAAAAATTTTTTATTCTTTGATACCATAATTACCTCTTTTTTTACAAAATTTTCCATAAATTGATTCTAACAAAAAAGGTAAAATATGTCAAACTTTTTCGTTACGTAGTTAGTTTGATATTATTTTTAATTTATCACTCGCTGGAAAATTTAATCTGATTTTAAGACCTGCTAAACTTTTTTTCAGTACGTAGAAAGTTTGATATAAATTAAAATTTATCACTCGCCAGAAAGTTTTATCAGATTTGTTTTGGCCTGCTAAATTCTTTTTCAGTACGTAGATGGTTTAATGAAATTAATAGTAGGTCACTCGCCATTTTTTCAGTACGTAGTTAGTTTGATATAAATTAAAATTTATCACTCGCCAGAAAGTTTTATCAGATTTGTTTTGGCCTGCTAAATCCTATTTAATGTTTTTTTAAATTAAAATATAACTTTAATTAACTCTATATAATTTTAATTTAACTTTATATTAAAGTTATACTATAAGTTTAAACTAATGTTTATATTTTAACTCCACCATGATGTTTTATAAAACTTCATTCGGCCTGCTAAATCCTTTTTCAGTACGTAGTAAGTTTGATATAAATTAAAATTTATCACTCGCCATAAAGATTATCTGATTTTAAGACCTGCTAAACTTTTTTTCAGTACGTAAAAAGGTTGATGTTATTTCTAGTTCATCACTCGCTGGAAAGTTTAATCAAATTTCTTCTGGCCTGCTAAATCCTTTTTCAGTACGTTTTTTCAGTACGTAGTTAGTTTGATGTTATTTAAATTAATCACTCGCCAGAAAGTTTTATCAGATTTGTTTTGGCCTGCTAAATTCTTTCATTACGTAGATGGTTTGCTGAAACTTATATTAGGTCACTCGCCATTTTTTTATTACGTAGTTAGTTTGATATAAATTAAAATTTATCACTCGCCAGAAAATTTTATCTAACTTCTTTTGGCCTGCTAAAACTACTATAAATTTCTTTCAAAATTTAACCATAAAATATTTAAAAATTTTCTATTCCGCATCAGTCTCCCCATCAACAAAATCAATATTATCTTGCGAATCATTAACTATTTCTTCTATTTTGTAATTTAGAAAATATCCTTCATTATTATTTTTTTTAATTTTAATAGTTAACCTCATATTCGAATTTATAAATGCAGCATCAACACATTCACTAATATTAACATATTTAAAATCTGCTAAATATGGTTGTGTATCTAAAATAAAAATTATTTTTGCATTCTCTTTAAATTCTTCTCTTTCTTTCTCACTTAACTGATTCATCGTACTAGTATCTAATTTTTTTAAAATTTCCTTTATTTTTTTATTTATTTCTCTCCTTTTTGGTTCGTTATCTGACATAATTCCTATGGTTGTTAAAAAATTAACATCATTGCGTTTTAATAAATTTAGACATCTATTAATGAAATCTTCTTCATAATAAAGTGATGAACCTCTCAACATTAAAATGATTTCTTTAACTTTTTCAAGATTAATACCATTAAAACACAATTTCCTAGTTAACTTCTTTAAATTTTCAAAATATTCATCTCTTTCTTCTTTTTTTGAACTCATCTTTTTATTTAAACTATTTTTCAAATCAATTAATGTTTTTTGTATCTCTTCTATAAAAACTTCTTCGTTTGGTTTTTTGC
Organism: Oscillospiraceae bacterium; assembly: GCA_902772105.1. Classification (GTDB taxonomy): domain Bacteria; phylum Bacillota; class Clostridia; order Oscillospirales; family Ruminococcaceae; genus RUG12519. The sequence goes on from CACXZI010000001.1 coordinate 31,725, forward strand.
ATTCTTCAAATATTAAGTTTTTAAACTCAAGTAAAAAATTAATCTTTCCATTGTTTTCTGCCAAATTTATTATCTCATCTATAAATTTTTCTAAACTTTCAACTGGTAATATCCTAAATAAAATTTCTAGTTGTTCATTCCTTCTTTCTATAATAAATTTACCCGCCAAGGTTTTTATTAAATAATCTAAATTTTCTTCAAATTTTAAATTTTCTCTTCTTTTCCTTTGCAAGTTTGAAACATTTTTATTTAAGTCTGCTTTTAATTTAATTAATGTTGTTTTTATTTCATCTATAAAAATTTTTTCTTCATATTCTTCTTTTATTGTTTTTCTTATTCTTTCTAAAAATTTAAATTTAATATTTTCTGCTAGCTTTATTATATTTTTAATATGTATATTATTAATATTAGTTTTATTTTTTTCAATAGGTTTTAACAAATATGAAAACATATTAAAACTATCTTCATCAATATGTTTTCCTGCTATTTCTAATATTTTTTCAGTGTCTTCTTGTTTTAAATTTTTATCTTTTAATCCTATTAAAAATAATCTTAATTCTTCACCTTCTTTTATTTCATTAAAATTTTGTGTTAAATATTCTAACTCTTCAAAAAATGTTAATTTATATCTATCTATTAACTGTAATACATGATTAATAAATTCTTTTTCGATTTCTTTATTAGATAGATAATATTTTAACTTTTTAAAACTACTGCTGCTAACATAACTTTTTAGTTCATTTAAAAAAACATCTATATTTTTTTGTGTTCCATCACCACTAATCTTTTTTAAATTTAAACCCACACATTCTGTTTTTTCTATTAACATAAATTTTTTATCTACATATTCTTTGAATTTTTCAATGAACAAACTAATATCATTCGATTCTTCAAAATCTTTTATTAAATTTATAATCTCATCAATATTTTTATTTAAAGTTCCTTCTTCTAGTGCCATATGCAGTAACTTTATTAATTTTTTAAAATAATTTTCATCTATTTTGATTTTTAAACTAATTATATAATCTAAATTTTCTGAACATTTTCTATCCTATAAAATATCTAAAAAATCTTTTTCTAATTTTTTCTTGTTTTCTATCTTTATTTTTTCTAATATCGCTTTAATATTTTTAATAAATAACTTTTCTTCATACCTACTTTTTAATAAATTTTTAGATTCTTCTTTATTAAATAAATTTTCTTTTGATTTTAAATCTTCATCTTCTTTAAATTTTTTAGAAACACCTTCTATTTTTTTTGTTTTTTCTTCTTTACCACCTATTTCTCTTATTTCGTTTTTTATATTATTCCCATCTTCTTTTTTTTCACCAATTTGACTTTTTATTATATTAATAGTTCCATTTGAATTTTCTTGCTTTTTTTCCTGTTTATTATTTTCCATGGCACTTGAAGATATATTAAAAAACATTGCCCCTAAAACAATTGATATAATTAACAATTTGTTATTTTTTGACATAATACTACCTCTCCTATACAAATTATTTTGTATAGCGATTTTATCAAACAGAATTATAAATGTCAAATATTGGAATATTTATTCATATTATTTCCATTAGCTATATGCTTTTGCCATTTAATTTAAATTGCTTTATAATAAATCTTTATGAAAATTTTTAATTCTTTTTATTTAACATAAAACTTTTTTCTAGTTTATTAAAAAACTGATTCTTTTTATTTAACATAAAACTTTTTTCTAGTTTATTAAAAAACTGATTCTTTTTATTTAACATAAAACTTTTTTCTAGTTTATTAAAAAACTAATTCTTTTTATTTAACATAAAACTTTTTTCTAGTTTATTAACTAACTAATTCTTTTTATTTAACATAAAACTTTTTTCTAGTTTTATTAACTAAACTAATTCTTTTTATTTAACATAAAACTTTTTTCTAGTTTATTAAAAAGCTGATTCTTTTTATTTAACATCTAGTTTATTAACTAAACTAATTCTTTTATTTAACATAAAACTTTTTTCTAGTTTATTAAAAAGCTGATTCTTTTTATTTAACACAAAACTTTTTTCTAGTTTATTAAAAAGCTGATTCTTTTTATTTAACATAAAACTTTTTTCTAGTTTATTAACTAAACTAATTCTTTTTATTTAACACAAAACTTTTTTCTAGTTTATTAAAAAGCTGATTCTTTTTATTTAAGATAAAACTTTTTTCTAGTTTTATTAACTAAACTAATTCTTTTTATTTAACATAAAACTTTTTTCTAGTTTATTAAAAAGCTGATTCTTTTTATTTAACATTTAACATAAAACAAATGGCTAAGTTTTTTCAACCTAGCCACCTTTTTTAATTTTAACTTTTTATATTTAAAAAACTAAGAACCCCAATAACTTCCATTTTGATACATTCTTTTGCTGTTTTGCTGTAAATTTTTGATCTGTTTATATATATCTATAAAAAACCGCGGTCCAAAAAATATTAAAAAACTCACTAGTGCTGATGAAATAGATAATATCATTGCTAAATCTCTTCTTATTAGTGCTACTAATAAGTTAATTAAAAAATATACTCCATCAAAAACACCTAACCATATTGTTTTAACCGGTAAGAAAAAAAACAACAAAAGCTTTCTATTTGGATTTATTGTTGCAAATGCAAAAAACATCGTCATATTTAAATATAATATAGTTGTTGTCCCTGTTAAAAAACCTCCTATTATTAAAAAAATAACTCCAAATATATAAAATAACGAAAACCGACGTTCCCCAACATTCACTTCTAAACATGTACCTAAAAAATATAAAAAATATGATTGCAATAACGCAAACAAAAAACTACTATTAAGCCCTATGAAAACAAAACCTATTGTTCTCCATATCTGCCCTTTTAATATTAACGCTTTATCAAAATATAAAAGCTTTGTTAAAAAAAACTCCCCGCCTTGTAAAAAAGATACATAATCTATTAAATATACAAAAGCCGATACAATTACTAAAATAAACGCTAAATTAGGAATCTTCACAAACCACAACTTTCTTTCTATTTTGTCTCCTAACATATTTTTAACCTCTCTTTTTAGTTTTTATATTTCCACTTCCCCACTAAAAACTTCTACTGCTGGCCCTTTCATATATATTCCATCATCCATATAACAAATTCTTAACTTTCCTCCTAATAAATTAACCAAAACTTCTTCTCCTTTAGAACAAAAATTGTTCTTAACCATAGCTGCAATAACAGCACATGCTCCCGTTCCACATGCTAAAGTTTCTTTGCTTCCTCTTTCGTGCACCCTCATATTCACTTCATTCCTTGAAACCTTCTCCACAAATTCAACATTAACTTCATCTTTAAATATCTCGTTTTCATAAAATTTTGGGCCTAGTGCATTAACATCTAAACTTTTAACCCCTTCTAAAAAAACAACACAATGCGGGTTACCCATAGAAACACATGTTATTTTATATTTTTTGCTATCTACTTCTATTTCTTTTAATATTACTTCCTCTTCTTTTGCATTTAGTGGCATGCTACTCTTTTTAAAATCTGGTATGCCCATATTAACCCTAACCTCTTTAACTAGTCCATTCTCAACTTCTAACTCTAACTCTTTTATTCCACTTAACGTTTCTATTTCCATATGCTCTTTTTTTACTATATTATTATCATAAAGATATTTCGCTACACACCGAATTGCATTGCCACACATCTTACCTTCTGTTCCATCTGCATTAAACATTCTCATCGTTGCATCCGCTTTATTAGATCTACATATTAATACTATTCCATCTCCTCCAACTCCAAAATGCCTATTAGAAAGCTTTATTGCAACTTCCTCTATTTTAAACTCTGGCTCTTTTTCCATACAATCTATATATATATAATCATTACCACATCCATGCATCTTTTTAAATTCTATTTTCATTTTTTTCCCCCTTTTTTTTCATTACGTAGTAAGTTTGATTTAACTTTTAGTAGGTCACTCGCTGGAAAGTTTAATCTAATTTTAAGACCTGCTAAATTCTTTTTCAGTACGTAGAAAATTTGATATAACTTTTAGTAGGTCACTCGCTAAAAAGTTTAATCAAAATTTATTCGGCCTGCGAAACTTATTTTAAGTTTAATCTAAACTTTAAAAACCTGCTAAATCCTATTTGAATTAAACTCTCCCATACCATTTAAAGAAATCTTCGTTCCGTTTTAAATTTGATATTATTTTAAGTTTATCACTCGCCATTTTTTCATTACGTAGAAAGTTTAATCTAACTTTTAGTAGGTCACTCGCTAAAAAGTTTAATCAAAATTTATTCGGCCTGCGAAACTTATTTTAAGTTTAATCAAACTCTAAAAACCTGCTAAATCCTATTTGAATTAAACTCTCCCATACCATTTAAAGAAATCTTCGTTCCGTTTTAAATTTGATATTATTTTAAGTTTATCAACTCGCTGTTTTTTCATTACGTAGATGGTTTGATGAAATTAATAATAGGTCACTCGCCATGAAGTTTAATCTAATTTTAAGACCTGCTAAATTCTTTTTCAGTACGTAGAAAATTTAATCTAACTTTCATTCGGCCTGCGAAACTTATTTTAAATTTAATATAATCTTTAAAAATTTTTAAACCTACTTCTAATTTGATTAAACATGCCTCTCTCTTCTCTTTATATAAAATTATACCATACTTATATTACATAAAAAATTTATTTAATTTAAAAAATATATCTAACTACACCTTTCAAAAAAATATTAACATAAATTTATTCCTATTTCAAATTTTTATTATAACTATATTAAACTTTCTTCTTCTATCAAATTTAATATTCTGCCACTCTATAAAATTTTAATAAAACATATCATTCCTTTAATATTTTTCTCATACTTTTCTTTACTCTAATTTTATTTCTAAAAAAACATTTACTTAAACTTCTAATATAATTATATTCCTCTTTTAAGTTTAACTATATTATTTTATTTTTCATATCTTTTTTAATTACACAACAAAAAATATCATAATGTTTTTAACTGATTTTATTTAACATATTTTTATTTGAATTTTAGATTAAATTTCTACCTAAATATTTTTTATTTTTTTATATATTCTTTATCTCCCATATATTTTTGCAGCGGCTTTGGTATTGAAACAGTTTTATCTTCATTATAATTATTTTCTAAAAAAGCTATTAACATTCTAGGAGGAGCTACTAATGTGTTATTTAAAGTATGCACAAAATATTTGCCTTCTTTGTTTTTTGCCCTTATTCTTAATCTTCTTGCCTGTGCATCCCCTAAATTTGAACAGCTTCCAACCTCAAAATATTTCTTCTGCCTTGGAGACCAACCTTCAACATCTATGCTCTTTACCTTTAAATCTGCTAAATCTCCCGAACAACATTCCAGTGTTCTAACCGGTATATCTAAAGAAACAAAAAAATCTACTGTGTTCTTTAATATTTCATTAAAATATTTCATGCTGTCTTCTGGCTTACACAAAACAACCATCTCTTGCTTTTCAAATTGATGTATTCTATATACCCCCCTCTCTTCTATTCCATGTGCTCCAACTTCTTTTCTAAAACATGGCGAAAAACTTGTGTTCTTTATGGGAAGCTCTTCCTCTTTTACTATTGTGTCTATATATTTTCCTATCATTGAATGCTCACTTGTTCCTATTAAATATAGATCTTCCCCTTCTATTTTATACATCATATTCTCCATCTCAGAAAAACTCATAACACCATTTACTATATTGCCATGTATCATATACGGCGGGATATGATAGTTAAAACCTCTATCTATTATGAAATCTCTCGCATAACTTAAAATTGCAGAATGTAGCCTTGCTATATCCCCACATAAATAGTAAAACCCATTACCACTTGTTTTTCTTGCACTATCTAAATCTATTCCATTAAAATATTCCATAATATCTACATGATAAGGAACTTCAAAATTCTTTTCTTTTGGCTCTAAAAAACGCTCTACTTCAACATTTTCAGAATCGTCTTTTCCTATTGGAACACTATCATCTATTATGTTTGGTATTAACATCAACTTTTCATTCGTTTTCTTTAAAAGCTCTCTTTCTTCTTCCTGCATATTTTCTAACTCTTTTTTTTCTTCTATAACTTCTTTTTTTAACTCCTCTGCCTTTTCTTTATCTTTTTTTATTATTGTTGCTAGATCTTTGCTAACTTTATTTACCTTTGCCCTTATTTCATCACACTTTCTTTTAACTTCACAATATGAATCATAAAAATTAACCGCTTCATCAACTAAATTTATTCTATCTTCCTGAAACTTTTTCTTCATGTTCTCTTTAACTAAATCTTTATTGCTTTTCACGAATTTTATATCTAACAATTTTAAACACTCCCTTTTTGTTCTTGCTTTTTTTTATTATATCAAACTTTTTAGCTAAAAGAAACTATGGGTATTATAAAAATTAATTATAAAATTTGAATTGATTTATAATTTGAATTTATTAATATAAAATTTATATTGATATTATCAATTAATCTATCTATCTTTAAACTATGTTCGCTATATTTATAGATCTAATAAAAAATAAAATTAAGAATATATAAAAACCAAGTTTAAAAGGTTTTTAAATTTGATTAAACTTTTTGGCAAGTTATGAACTTTTATAGTAATAGCAAATTTAAAACGTAATGAAAGTTTGATTAAATTTTCTAGCGAGTGATATATTTTAAATAGAATTTAGCAGGCCGAATAAAGTTTTATTTAATGATATGGCGAGTGATAAATTAAAAGTTATATCAAATTTAAAACGGAATGAAAGTTTGATTAAATTTGCTGGCGAGTGATTTATTTTAAATAGGATTTAGCAGGCCAAATAAAGTTTTATTAAATGGTATGGCGAGTGACCTATTATTAATTCCATCAAACCGTCTACGTACTGAAAAAAGGATTTAGCAGGCCGAATAAAGTTTTATAAAACTTCATGGCGAGTGACCTACTAAAAGTTATATCAAACTTTCTACGTAATGAAAGGATTTAGCAGGCCAAATAAAGTTTTATTAAACTTTTTGGCGAGTGACCTACTAAAAGTTATATCAAACTTTCTACGTAATGAAAAAATGGCGAGTGATTTATTTTAAATAAGATTTAGCAGGCCGAATAAAGTTTTATTTAATGTTATGGCGAGTGACCTACTTAAAATTCCATCAAACTTTCTACGTAATAAAGGTTAGATTATGTGCTAAAAAAACGAGCTCTTCTCTATTATAAAAATCTATTGTTATTCTTCCTTTTTCTCCAGACATAACTTTGATTTTAACATTTCTTTTTAATTTATCTTGCATATCCTTTTCTAAATCTTTATATATGCTTTCCTGCTCCTCTTTTTTTGCTTTTTTTGAATTTTTAACCTCTTTTTTTAAACTAACCAACCGTTCAATCTCTCGAACACTCATCCCTCTTTCAATAACCTTTTTTGCCATATCTTTTAACTCTTCTTCATCCTTTATTGAAAGCAGTGCTCTTGCTTGCCCTGAACTTAGCCTTCCTCCTTCTATTTCTTTAATAACCTCTTTTGGAAGGTTTAAAAGACGAATAGAATTTGTTATGGCACTTCGAGATCTTCCAACCTTTTTTGAAACTTCATCCTGCGTTAATCCATATTTTTCAACCAACATTAAAAAACTAGTTGCTTCTTCAATTGGGTTTAAATCTTCCCTTTGAAGGTTTTCTATTAAGGCTAGTTCTGTTACCTTATAATCTTCTATTTCTTTAACAATAACCGGAACTTCCCCTAAACCTGCCATTTTAGCCGCTTTATATCTTCGCTCTCCCGCCACTATTTGATATTTTCCTTCATCTATTTCTCGAACTAAAATAGGTTGAATTATTCCATTTACACGTATCGATTCTGCCAAAATTTCCAGTGTTTCACTGTTAAAATGCTTCCTTGGTTGATTTTTATTTGGCTCTATTTTATTTATATCTAAAACCAATGGCTCTTTTGCTGGATTTATGTTTTCTACAAATAATGCTTCTAATCCTTTTCCTAATCCACTTTTTCTAGACACTTAAAAACCCCCTTAAATATTCTTAATAACTTCTTTTGCAAGCTCTTTATATGCTAAACATCCTTTTGAACTTTTATCGTAATAGGCTATTGGCTCTCCATAACTTGGCGCTTCCGATAGCTTAACGTTTTTTGGAATCACTGTTTTATATATCTTCTTAGAAAAATATTTTTTTATTTCGGAAACAACCTGCATTGTTAACTTTAATCTGCTATCATACATCGTTAACAAAACTCCTAAAATTTCAAGCTCTTTATTATATAGCTCTTTAACATGCCGCATTGTTAAAATTAGCTGCGATAAACCTTCTAATGCATAATATTCACACTGAAGCGGTATAATAACCCCATTGCTTGCTGTTAATGCATTTAGTGTTAATATTCCAAGAGATGGCGGGCAGTCTATTAAAATAATATCATAATTTTCTTTTATTTTGTCTAGTGCTTGCTTTAACAAAAATGCTCTATTCTTTATTTCTATCATCTCTACTTCTGCCCCTGCTAACTCAACCTTTGATGGAATAAAATCTATATTCTTAAACTTTGTTTTTATAATAACCTCTTGTGGGTTTTTTTCGTTTATTAATATATCATATATTGAACTTTCTACTTCTTTTTTAGATATCCCCATTCCACTCGTTGAATTTCCTTGAGGATCTAAATCTACTAATAATATCTTCTTCTTCTCTAACCCTAAGGCTGCTGTTAAATTAACCGATGTTGTTGTTTTTCCAACCCCACCTTTTTGATTTACTATAGAAATCACTGTCGTTTTCTTTATATCCAAAAGTTTAAATCCCCCTCCTTTTTCTCTAAATTTATTTTATCATATCTTATTTTTATTTCAACACTTTTTTTTACGTAGATAATTTGCTGAATCTTAAAATAAATCACTCGCTCTTTTTTCATTACGTAGAAAATTTGATTTAATTTTTAATTAATACTCACTGGGAAATTTTATTGAATTTAAAAAACCTGCTAAACTTATTTTTTATAATATAATAAATTTATTTTAAAAAAAGATTTAAATTAAATTATTATATTATCTAATAAAAATTCCACATTAGTTAATTCAGTTTAGAAACATATGAATTTAAATTAATTTGAAATATTATCTGAATATAATAATTATGTTTGTTTCTTATTTAACTGATTATATTTTTTACTTATAAAAATGTTTGTTAATATTCAAAATTTAATAAAACTCAATAATTTTAAAACCTACTAAATTCTTTTCATTACGTAGAAAATTTGCTATAACAATAAATTTTTCACTCGCCATAAAGCTTAATCAAACTTTTAAAACCTGCTAAATTCTATTTTAAGTTCATCACTAACTATTTTTTTAATTTGTGTATAATTTAAAATACCTTTTAAAATTCACCTTAATATTAGTTCTACAAAATCTTTTAAACATGCCAAATTTTTTAATTAAATTAGAATTTTTACTACGTAATAGTTTATTTAGTTAACCCCTTTGCTATTTTTTATTTATATTTAATTGAATATAGCTATAATAAATTTCATTTATTTGCTTTTTAAAAACATATTTATAGATTTTTTAAAATTTAATTCTGTTTTTTATTTAGAACTAAGCATAATAAATTTTATATTTTTTAACTTGTTTTTTTAATATGTAGAAAATTTATTGTTTTATATTGAATATATTTCAAAATTTATTTTAATTTGATTTTTAGTTTTCACTTACCATTTTTATTAATTAATTTATCATAATTTTAATTGGTGTTTTTATTTTAAAAATTAAACAAAAATTATTAAAAATATTTTTAATCACTTCAATAATAATAAATATATCCTTTTAATGTTTTTTAAATAATGTTTCACGTGAAACATTTTAGTTATAATATTTTTTATATTTATTAATTAATTTTTATATAATCCATAAAAAATAATTTTAGTAATAATCAATATGGTTAACAAAATTATTTGATTTTTTAAAAAAATTATTATTTAAAAATTTATTTATTATTTTTATTAAAATATTTTATATACAATACTTAACTAAAAAATAAATTATAACACATTAAAAATATTTATAATTTATTCGAAAATTTATTAAATATTAAAACAGATTTATTAAATTATTAAAATTAAATAAATTTCTTCTATGTACTGAAAAAATAGTGAGTGGTTTATTTTAAATAGATTTTAGCAGGCAGAATGAAGTTTCTTTAAACTTCCTAGCGAGTGATCAATTAAATATTTTATCAAAATTACTACGTAACGAAAGAATTTAACAGGTTTTTAAATTAGATTAAATGGTATGGCGATTGTTTTATTTTAAATAGAATTTAACATGCTAATTAAAGTTTGATTAAATGGTATAAGAAAAGATTTAATTTAAATAGGATTTAGCAGGCTAAATAAAGTTATATAAATTTCCTGGCAAGTGATAACCTTAAAATTAGATTAAACCAACTATATAATGAAAAAAATTTAGCAGGTCGTAGTAACTATAAGTTTTAATGAAACTTTCCAGCGAGTGATAAACTTAAAATAATATCAAATTTAAAACGGAATGAAAATTTGATTAAACTTTCTAGCTAGTGACTAATAAAAATCCTAGAAAATTTGCTACGTAATAAAAACTGTAAATTTTAATAAAATGTTTTAGCAAATTATAATTTTAAAATAATAGCAAATTTAATACATAATAAAAAAATTAACAAATAAAATAAACTTTAGATTTTAATAAAATATTCCAGTAAATCAATAACTATAATTTATATGAAATATATTAAAATATATAAAATTTCCCAACAAATTATAAACTAAAAGTTAAATTAAAATAACTAAGTAATAAAAAAATAAAGAGTGATATATTTTAAGTTTTAGTGAACTATCTACGTAATAAAACTTTTTAATTTTAAAACTATTTATTATAATATTGTAAACACAAATATAGAAAATTTAAAAACATAAGCTATTTTAAATTAAACTATTTATAGATAAGAGTCTAAACTAATATTTTTTTAATATGTTAATAAACACTTATTGCTTTTTAGATTGATTTTATTTGATAGATAACTTTGCAATATGATAATTATTGTATAACTTATATTATATAAAATATTTTACTATTGCATATTTTAATTATTATAAAACTATATATTATTAAAATTTTAGTTAATATAACTTTTTAATTTGAATTAAACTAATTTAAAACTATGTTTAAAATAATAAAAGCTTTAACAAAATATCAACAAATTAATCTTGATTTAAATTTATTATTAAATAATTTTAATTTGCTGGTTCTAACAAAACATATTTAATATAAGCTGAATTTAAATTAACAAATATTTTATATAAATTTTATTTTTACTTCCTAATATTTCAATCAAAATATTTTTAAGATATGTTGAATTGTTTTAAAAAACGTAATAAAAAATGAATGTTTCACGTGAAACATTCACTCATTTCATTTTACTATAACTTAAAATTTTTTTTTAATTAAACAACATAAAATTAATATGAAAATTTATTCTACTAATTTGCTTTGGGTGTTTTTTATTTTCACTATATATTTTATATATCCATCTTCTTCTTCTTTTTGTACTTTTGCTATAACTCCTGCTTTTCGCATTGTTTTTATTGCACCATCTATTGTATTATAAAAAATTCTTATATCCTTTATTATTGGTATTATTTTTTTCTTTTTAACTGTGTTATTAGGCTCAGATAAAATATGCTTTATTAAATTTTCTGTTTGACTAACATTTAATTTTTTTTCTATTATTATTTTTAAAACTTCTTCTATTTTTTCTTCCGATGAAATTTTTAAAAGAGCCCTTGCATGCCTTTCTGTTAAATTATTTGTTAAAATCTTAGCTTTTTGTTCATCTGAAAACTTTAAAAGACGCAATTTGTTTGCAACTGTTGACTGTGCTTTCCCTAATTTTAGAGCAACTTCATCTTGAGTTAACTTCCACTTTTTTATTAATTTTTCTATTGCTAAAGCTTCCTCAAAAAAATTTAAATTTTTTCTTTGCAGGTTTTCTATTAATGCAAATATTGCGGATTGCTCTTCATTTGTTTCTAAAATTATGCATGGAACTTCTTCATTTCCAGCTATTTTTGCTGCCTTTAACCTGCGTTCCCCTGAAACTAACTCATAGTTTCTTTCATTATTTAAACGAACTGTTATTGGCTGCAACATGCCGTTATATTTTATGCTCTCTGCTAAATCTTTTAGGTCTTCCTTAGAAAAAATAACCCTCGGTTGAGATGGATTTTTATATATTTCGCTTATTGGTATTGAAACCACATTATTTATTACCCTTTCTTTAGTAAAAATCCCCATATCTTTCCCCTTTTTATTTTTTATTTATGTACTAGAAAAATTATAACAAAATAAAACAGCTTTTGCCATAACTTTTCATCGCGATTTTCGATTAAAATAACCATAAATAAACATAAAATTAAGATATTAAAGAGGGTTTTTTGAAATTTTAGAAAAACTCCTTGGGTATTTCGTCGAGCTATGCGATATTTTTTTTATTACTATAATATTTCTTTTGTTTTCTTCTATTTCAAAACTTTCTACTTTTTCAACTTTTCCACCTAATATGTTTATTGATTTTTTTGCCAGTTCTAAATCTTCTAGATATTCCGGGCCTTTTAAGGCAACAAAAAAACCTCCAACTTCAACAAAAGGAAGACAAAGTTCCGATAGAATATTTAGTTTTGCAACTGCCCTTGCTGTTACTATATTAAACTTTTCTCTATATTCTTCTTTTTTGGCTAGATTTTCTGCTCTTTCGTTTAGTGATATTATTTTTAAAGATAACATTTTATTAACCTGTTTTAAAAATTCTACTTTTTTTTTGGATGAATCTAGCTGTGTTACTTTTACATCTTTTTTTGCTATTGCTATTGGGGTTGAAGGAAAACCCGCCCCTGTTCCTATATCTAAAAAACTAAAACTACTTTTAAATTCTACAACTTTTAACATCAACAAACTATCTATTATATGCTTATATATCATCTCTTCAAACTTTTTAATTGATGTTAAATTATATTTTTCATTTTCTTCTAAAAGAAATTTTAAAAAAATAATTAAATCTAATATCTGCTGATCTTCTAAGTTGAAGCCATATTTCTTTAGTGTACATTTTAAAAAATCTATATATTCTCCATCTTTTTCTATTTTTAAATCTGTTTTGAATATATCTTTTAAACTCTGCAAATTTTTCCCACCTCTCTTTCATTACGTAGAAAGTTTGATTTAACTTCTATTATATCACTCGCCATGATGTTTAATCAAACTTTTTAAACCTGCTAAATTCTTTTTCAGTACGTAGATAATTTGATAAAACTTAAAATAGATCACTCGCCAGAAAGTTTTATCTGAATTAATTTGGCCTGCTAAATTCTTTTTCAGTACGTAGTTAGTTTGATATAACTTCTATTATATCACTCGCCAGAAAGTTTTATCTGAATTAATTTGGCCTGCTAAATTCTTTTTTCATTACGTAAAAAATTTTATGTGAATTTTAATTTATCACTCGCCATACCATTTAATAAAACTTTACTTGGCCTGCTAAATTCTTTTTTCAGTACGTAGAAAGTTTCATTACGTAGATAATTTGATAAAACTTAAAATAGATCACTCGCCAGAAAATTTTATCTAACTTTTTAAACCTGCTAAATTCTTTTTTCATTACGTAGTAAGTTTGATTTAACTTCTATTATATCACTCGCCAGAAAGTTTTATCTGAATTAATTTGGCCTGCTAAACTTTTTTTCAGTACGTAGTTAGTTTGATTTAACTTTTAGTTTTTCACTCGCCAGAAAATTTAATCAAACCTTTTTAACCTGCTAAACTAGGTTTTAAGTCTAATCAAAATTTAAAAAATTTTTAATTAAAACCCCATATAATCTTAATAAATAATTATTTTGAATCTCAACTATGAGTTTAATTTCATAATATTACTACACCTAACTTTAACTTTATTAATAAAAAATTAACCTTAATATTTAAAATTTATTTATATCATCCACTATTTTAGTGATTATTTATAATTTCAGCAAACTTGCTACGTTTTAAAAGAACGTTTTAAATATATCATCAAAACTGTTATATCAGCAGGGTTAACCCCTGATATGCTTAAAGCTTGCCCTAAATTTTCTGGCTTTATTTTATTTAACTTTTCCCTTGCTTCTTTTCTAAGCCCACTAATTTGTTCATAATCTATATCTTTTTTTAACTTTATTTTTTCAACCTCTTTTAATTTCAAAACCTTCTTTTGCTGCTTTTCTATGAATTCTTCATATTTTAAATCTATTTCTATCTGCTCTTTTATTTCAAATGGAAGTTCTTCTCTCTTCTCTTCATCATATTTTTCTAAAAAATCAAAATCTATCTGCGGCCTTTTAATTAGTTCATAAAACCTCTTTGGAACTTCTATTTCGGTTGTTTCTCTTGCTTTTAGTTCTTCATTTAGCTCCTTTGATGGCTTAATAACAACACCTTTTAATCTTTCTTTTTCTCTTTTTATTATCTCTTGCTTTTTTAAATATTCTTCATATTCTTCATCTGTTATTGTTTTTAGTTTATGCCCTATCTCTTTTAACCTTTCATCTGCATTGTCATGCCTTAACAATAATCTATATTCACTTCTTGCTGTCATAACCCTATATGGCTCATTACATCCCTTCGTTACAAGATCATCTATTAATGTCCCTATATATGACGAAGACCTGCTTAATGTGAACTCTTCCTTTTTATCTATTTTTAACGCCGCATTAACCCCTGCAACAAAACCTTGAACTGCCGCCTCTTCATAACCCGATGTTCCATTAAACTGCCCTGCGCCATATAACCCTTCTATTGACTTGAATTCCAGTGTTCTATATAAATCTGTTGGATTGCAACAATCATATTCTATTGCATAAGCTGGCCTCATCACCTCAATTTTTTCAAACCCTTCTATGCTCCTTAAAAAATTAATCTGAACATCAAGTGGCAATGATGAAGACATCCCTTGCAGATACATCTCCTGCGTTTCTAAACCCATCGGCTCTATAAATATTGCATGACGCTCCTTATCTTTAAATCGAACTACCTTATCTTCAATTGAAGGACAATATCTCGGTCCAACACCTTCAATAACCCCTGAATATAACGGTGATCTATCTAAGTTTTTTAATATTATTTCATGCGTTTTTGCATTCGTATGCGCTTTAAAACATTCTATTTTGTTTTCTAACTTCTCTTTTGTTGAAAATGAAAAGTTATGTATTATTTCATCTCCATATTGAACTTCTAATTTACTAAAATCTATGCTTTTTTTGTTAACTCTTGCTGGTGTCCCTGTTTTAAACCGCCTTAAATTTATTTTTAGCTCTTTTAATGAATCCGACAAACTATTTGAGTTTGGCATTCCATCTGGACCACTGTTGCTGCTAACTAACCCCACAAACGTTTTAGACTTTAAATATGTTCCACACGCTATTATCACTGCTTTCGTTTTTATATAATACCCATACTTTGTATATACCCCGCAAACCTTATTGTTCTTAACATCTATTTTAACTACTTCATCCTGCTTTAATAATAAATTCTCCTGAGTTTCTAACAATTTCTTCATCTTTATATGGTAGTTTATTTTATCTATTTGCGCTCTAAGACTCCTAACCGCTGGACCTCTCTTTCTATTTAAAATTTTGCTCTGTATTGTTGTTTCATCCGCTACCTTTCCCATAACTCCACCTAGTGCATCTAACTCACGAACTAAATGACCTTTCGCTGTTCCTCCTATTGAAGGATTACACGGCATATTCGCTATCTTATCTAACGAAAGCGTTATTAATATCGTTTTCTTCGAAAGCCTTGCAGATATAACAGCTGCTTCTATACCCGCATGACCTGCCCCCACTACTACTACTTGCGCTTCCTCTTTTATATATTTCATACTCTCCCTCTTCCATTCTTTCATTACGTAGCAAGTTTCATTACGTAGATAATTTGATATAACTATAAGTAAATCACTCGCCATGATGTTTTATCTGAATTCATTTGGCCTGCTAAATTCTTTTTTCATTACGTAAAAAGTTTGATGTAACTTTCATTATATCACTCGCCAGAAAGTTTTATCAGATTTGTTTTGGCCTGCTAAATTCTTTTTTCATTACGTAGATAATTTGATATAACTATAAGTAAATCACTCGCCATATCATTTAATAAAACTTTATTCGGCCTGCTAAATTCTTTTTCAGTACGTAGTAAGTTTGATATAACTTCTATTATATCACTCGCCAGAAAGTTTTATAAAACTTTATTCGGCCTGCTAAACTAGGTTTAAAATAAAACAAAATTTAAAAGAATTTTTAATTAAAACCCTTTATAATCTTAATAAAAAATTATTTTGGATTTCAACTGTGAGTTTAATTTCATAATATTATTACACCCAACTTTAATCTAATTAATAAAAAATTAATCTTAATATTTAAAATCTATTTATTTCATCTCACCATTCTTTCATTACGTAGCAAGTTTGATGTAACTTCTATTATATCACTCGCCATTTTTTCAGTACGTAGATAGTTTGATGTGAATTTTAGTTTTTCACTCGCCATAAAGTTTTATCAGATTTGTTTTGGCCTGCTAAATTTTTTTTCATTACGTAGTAAGTTTGATATAACTTCTATTATATCACTCGCCATAAAGTTTAATCAAATTTAAAAACCTGCTAAATTCTTTTTCAGTACGTAAAAAATTTAATCTAACTTTTAGTTTTTCACTCGCCATAAAGTTTAATCTAGTTTTAAGACCTGCTAAATTCTTTTTTCATTACGTAGAAAGTTTGATATAACTTTCATTATATCACTTGCCATTTTTTCATTACGTAGATAGTTTGATGTGAATTTTAGTTTTTCACTCGCCATAAAGTTTTATCAGATTTATTTTGGCCTGCTAAATTCTTTTTTCAGTACGTAAAAAGTTTGCTGAAATTTTAATTTATCACTCGCCATGAAGTTTTATCAAACTTTCATTCCGTTTAAATTTGCTATTATTTTAAGTTTATCACTCGCTGGAAAGTTTCATTACAACTTATAGTTACTACGGCCTGCTAAATTCTTTTTTCATTACGTAGAAAGTTTGATATAACTTTCATTATATCACTTGCCATTTTTTCATTACGTAGAAAGTTTGATGTAACTTTCATTATATCACTCGCCATAAAGTTTAATCATACTTCATTTGGCCTGCTAAACTATGTTTTTAGTTTAATCAAAATTTTTAAAAACCTATTTACCTTAACTATAATTTCTAAATTTCTCTTTTAAATATACCCATTCCCTATTAACTACTTTCTATCAACTTTTTTAAATCTGCCAAAATCAATCTACCTTAATTATATATCTCACTTCCCTACACAAAATTTTGAAAATATCTCCTCAACCACCAAATCCGAAACCTTTTCCCCTGTTAACTCCAACAAACTTTCAATTGCACTATCAAGTATCTCGGATATAGCATCTAAATAACCACCATCTTCTAAAAATTTTAAAACTTCCTCTAATTTTAATATAGCTCTTTCTATCCCCTTCTTTTGCCTCTCATTTAATATTAATAAATCTGCTCTATTGTTAAGCCCTTCTAACTGCTGCTCTTTATATATCTCTTCCTTTAATCTCTCTATCGTTTCTAAATCTTCCTTCGTGGTCTCTAAAACACAATTAAATCTATACCCTTTAAATTCCACCTTCTTATATTTAACATCAACCTTATTATAAACCAATATCTTCTTGCTCTCTTCATTCTCCTTCAATATCTTTAAATCTTCTTCCTTTGTTCTCTCATCTGCAACAAATAATATCAAATCTGCCTCTTTTAACGCTTTAATCGCCCTCTCAACCCCTATTTTCTCTACCTCATCTTCCGTTTCTCTAATTCCCGCCGTATCACAAAATATGAAATTTATTCCATTTATTTCAACCGTGTGCTTTAAAACATCCCTCGTTGTACCCTCTATATTCGTTACTATACTCTTTTCTTCCCCACATATTAAATTCATTATTGTAGATTTACCAACATTTGCATTCCCAACAATAGAAACCTTAACCCCATTTTTTAATATGCTCTCAAACCTATTACTCCTTAATATTTCTTCTAAAGCCTCTTTTTGCTCTTTTATTTCTCCTTTTAACTTATTTATTTCAACCTCTTCTATTTCATCCTGCGGATAGTCTAAATACACCGCTATGTGCCCTGCCTTTTCAACTAGCTTTTCTTTAACCTCACTCGCTCTTTTATATAAACTCCCATTCTTAACCTCTCCCGCCGCCTTTAAATACCCAACAGAATCAGCACTAACAATATCCATAACAGCTTCCGCTTGCGTTAATGTTAACTTTGAATTTAAATATGCTCTTTTTGTGAACTCCCCTCGCTTTGCAGGAATTGCTCCGTTTTTGTAGCAAAGCTTTAAAACCCTCTCTAAAATTAAAAGCCCACCATGACAAGATATTTCAACAACATCTTCCCCTGTGTAGCTATTTGGAGCTCTAAAAACTAAAATAACCCCATCATCTAAAACAAAATCATCTTCATAAATTTTGCCATACGCCGCTTCATAACCTTTTAAACTTTTTATATCCTTTTTAGATTTGAAAAAATTTGCTGCTATTTCTATTGAATTCTTCCCACTAAGCCGAATAACCCCAAGCCCAGCAGAAGACAAAGCCGTTGCTATTGCTGCTATACACCTCTCCATAAACTCATTCCATTTCACCTATATTCTCTTCTTTTGGATATATCACAACATTTCTCATCGGCTCAACCCCAACAGATTTTGAATATACCCCTTCAAACGTAGAAACATATGAATGAACAACCCTTCTTTCAAACGGGTTCATAGGCTCTAGTGCAACCTCTTTGTTTTTTTCCTTAACCCTTTCTATTAATCTTTTTACTAACTCCTTTATTTTCTCTGTTCTTCTCTCTCTAAATCCTTTATAGTCTAAAACTATTTTTAAATAGTTCTCAAAACTATAATTAGTCATTAAAACCACGATATATTGAATGGCATTTAAAATTTTTCCTTCTTCTTCAACTAAAAAATCTAACCCATCTGCCTTTATATCAATTATTAAAAGATTTCCACCTAGCTTTGTTTCAAATTCAAAATCTAAAACACCAAAATAAACTAAAATCTTTTTTAAATTTTCTTTTGCTAAAGTAACCTTTTTCTCTATTTCTTTTTGCTCCTCTCCTTCGTTTAAATATATTTCAAACTCTTTTAAGTTTTCTTTATTTCCAAAAACTTCTTTTATTTCAATTAGACCTTCCTCTGAATTTAACCTTTTTTTTGCAACATCTAACGCTTTTTCTTTGTTTTCTGCAGATATTTTAAACTTATAACTCATTTTAAAACTTCCTCCAAAAACCCTTAATCATCATACTTTTCTGCTAACATTTTTCTCGCCGCGCTTAACCTATCTTTGTCTTTTAAAATCACCTTTTCTTCACCTTTTATTTCTACTTTTTTATTCTTCAGTTTATTTTTCTTCTTCATCTCTTCTATTTCTTTCATCGCCTGCTCTTTTAGTTCATTCACATTACATACCTTATTTAATATTAAAATTTGAATGATTTGTAGTATATACCCCACTATCCAATATAGCGAAACCCCTATCGGAACAGTTAAGGAAATCCATATGCTAAGAATCGGCATAACAAACATCATAACCTTTAATGTTGGATTCTGCCCAGATGTGCTCGGCATGCTGTTTGTTTTAAAGCTTATATAAAGCTGCAAAAAACTAAAAATTAACGCCAAAATAGGAAATATTATTGTTATTGAACTGATTTTTGCAACCTCTCCTATATTAAACCCTAAAAAGTTTAAATCTATTGTTTTAATCGATTCTACTACGTCCTGCCCTAACGAACTATATTTATCTTGATTATTTATTACATCACTAATTACATTTAACTGTATTGCATTTCCTAAATGCGACCCTTGAAATGAAGACGAATTTTTAAAAATTTCCACCGCAGAATCAACAACACTCTGTGGAAGATGAAGTATATGTATTAACGGACGATATATCACATCTATCATACCAAAAAGAACAATCATAGGCAGCAGCGCTGTTAAACATCCGGATGCTGGATTTATATTATGGTCTCTATATAGCTTTTGCATCTCTTCATTTTTTTTAACTAAATTTTTTGCATACTTTTTATTTATTTCGTTTATGTATGGCTGAAACGCTGATGTTCTTGCTAACGACTTTTGCTGCTTTATTGAAAACGGAATTAAAACAATCCTTAAAAGTAAAGTGAAAATAATTATAGAGAGAGCATAGTTAGGAACAATTTTATATATATAGTATATTGCATACCCTAACGGAACTCCTAAAAAATTCATTTTTTTCACCTACCTTTTTGTTTTTGACTTTTTCACCGGGTTAAATCCTCCTTTTGAAAAAGGATTGCATTTTAAAAGCCTTAATATCCCTTTTAAACTGCCTTTTAATGCCCCAAATTCTTCAACAGATTCAATAAAATATTGCGAACAACTTGGATAATATTTGCATCTGCCTCTATAGTAAAACGATATATTTTTTTGATAGAACCTTATTAACTTTATTATTACTTTTTTCAATTTAACTCCTTTGAAAAGCCTTTTTTAAAAATTATCTATAATATACACTATTTTTGTGTGTTTTACAAGTTTATATTTAAATAAAAATGATATAATTTATAAAAAATTTGTCATAATTACACAATAAAATATAAAATTCGATTAGATATATCAAAATTTTAAAGAATTATTGGTTTTATTTAATATATTATTAATAAACTTTTATTTTAATTTGTTCACTAGCTATCTTTTTATTATTAATAATTTGATTTTAAATTAAATTTATTGATCTATTTTTTGATTATTGGTTTTATTTAACATATATTTTAGATAAAATTTTCTACGCTTTATATCTTTAAATTAGTCTTTAATTAAATTATATTAAAATATCAATAAACTTTTATTTTAATTTATTTACTAGCTATCTTTTTATTATTAATCATTTGATTTTAAATTAAATTTATTGATCTATTTTTTGATTATTGGTTTTATTTAACATATATTTTAGATAAAATTTTCTAACGCTTTATATCTTTAAATTAGTCTTTAATTAAATTATATTAAAATATCAATAAACTTTTATTTTAATTTGTTCACTAGCTATCTTTTTATTATTAATCATTTGATTTTAAATTAAATTTATTGATTTTAGCTATATATTAATTTTATATTAATTACAAATATACACATTTTTATCTTAAACTAAATTAATTTAAATTTTTTATATATATTATTTTTTGTTTTACTTCTAATATTAAGTTGTTTATTTAAAAGCTATTATTTAAAATCTATTTATATTAAAAAAATATAACTATACTTTAATTTTTTTAAATTATAAAATTAATTTATATATGTTTTTTATTATATTAAAAAATCATGATTTAAATCTATTTATATTAAAAAAATATTTAAAATTAACATCTTTTAACTATATTAAAAATCTAGTTTGCTTTTTATTTAATATCTTTAATTTTTTTATTATTATATATATTCAACTTATTATATTTTAAAAATTTACTAAACTAACTAAATTTAATTTTGGTGATATTAATTAAGATTTATTTTTTTAAATTTAACTATATCAAAAAATTTATAATTTCTTTTTAATTTTAGTAATTCTAATTAAATGTTATTTCTTTATTTTATTTATAAATTATATTTTTGTTATAATCAAAATTTATATTTTTTATATTTAACTTTAGTTTTTAATAAAATTATTTAAGAACCTACAAGCATTTTTACATATTGAAAATGTAGCTTTGTTTTATATTTAAAATTAACATCTTTTAACTATATTAAAAATCTAGTTTGCTTTTTATTTAATATCTTTAATTTTTTATTATTATATCTATTTAACTTATTATATTTTAAAAATTTATTCTTAGTTATATATTTTAAATTTATAATATTTTTAAAATGATTTTTTTTAATTAAACTTTTCAAAATTCCTATTATAAAATTAAAATTTATAATTTCTTTTTAATTTTAGTAATTCTAATTAAATGTTATTTCTTTATTTTATGTCTAAAATTAATATATATTTAATTACATTTTACTTTAATTTTTAATATATTTTTTTATTTATTTTAAAATTTTAGTTTCTGTTTTAATAATTGTTCAATAATAAAACTAATTTCTTCACTATATCACTTAAAAATTCTTTATTTATTGATTTTAATCTATCTTCATATTTATTAATAAAATCTAACTTAAAACCAATACTTTTAAAAAATTTTGTTTTTATTATTTATTATATTAAAATTTCAACTACTGGAAATTTTATTTATTGGTTTTACTTTTTTGAACCCATTTTTCGTTTTAACACCTTTTAATATATCTAAATTTCTTTTCATTTCCTTTAAAACATCACACATTTTTGCTTTACAGCAACTTTTTCTTGCCACAACAACAATTGTTAAACCTCTATAATCTTCTGCTTTTTCTAATTCTCTATATGCTGCCAAAATTATTCTTCTAACCCTGTTTCTAACAACTGCATTGCCAACTTTTTTGCTAACTGTTATTCCTAAACTTGCCGTCTTTTCTCTATTTTTTTTTAGATATATCACGGTTAAAAAACCAATTTTATATTTAGATTTGTAATACATTCTTTTGAATTCTGTATTACTTTTTATTGAATCTGTATATATCATATTTTTCCTTTAATAAAAAATTTAGCCGCGATTTATACGCAGCCTTAAATAAATTAATAACTTAATCTTTTTCTCCCTTTTAGCCGCCTTCTTGCTAAAACTTTTCGTCCATTTTTTGTGGACATTCTTTTTAAAAAACCACATACTTTAGATCTATATCGCTTTTTTGGTTGATATGTTCTTTTCAATTTTTATACCTCCTTTTCACTTTTTTTCCTCAAGTTTAAAAAACTACATTTGGTTAAATTATAATACTTTTATATGTATTTTGTCAACATTTATTTTAATATTTTTCTTTAATTTTAAAACCTAAGATACTAAAATAAATTTATTTTTTTATATATACATTTTCTAATTTAACTTAATTTATTTTCTAGTTATTAATATTTATTCTAAAAAATTGAAAATCTTAATCAAATGTTGTTTTTGATATTTTGATATTATTTTTATTTTGAATTTATTATATTGAATTTATAGTTATTGATATTTTGTTACCATTATAATAATAAATTAAAAAATTTGGTAAAGCTAATATTTTTAATCTACTTCTGTTTTTAAATTGTTTTTTTAATTCTTCTATTAACTCTTTATATTATAAATTAATTTACCAATTTCTCTATTCATAATATTATTTTTTAAATTATTTCACATTTAAAATATTATTTAAAATTTTAATAATAAAAAATTGAAAATTAAATATAACTCCACTCTCATTTTATTAGCATTATAAATTTTTATTAGATATATTATAATTTACTTTATATTTATACGCTATCTATTATAAATTAAAAAATTGGCAATTCTATATTCTATAAATTATAAACAAAATTCTTCGTTATTTTTTTATTTATGACAATAAAATTATGTAAAATATAATAAATGTTAAAAATTTACAATTTTCTATCAATTTTTTATTGATTTTTTATTTCGAATCATTTAAAATAGAAGTATATAAATTTCGTTAGGAGGGATTAATAATTTGAATGTCCTTGGGATTGAAACTTCTTGTGATGAAACTGCTGCTTGTATTGTAGAAGATGGGAGAAAGGTTATTTCCTCTGTTGTTGCAACTCAAATTGATGAACATAGTTTGTATGGTGGTGTTGTCCCTGAAATTGCTTCCAGAAGACATCTTGAAAAAATAGATAGGATTGTTGCACTAACTTTTGAAAAAGTGAATTTAAATTTTTCTGATATTGATGTTATCGCTGTTACTAACACTCCTGGTTTGGTTGGTTCTTTGTTGGTTGGTGTTAACTTTGCTAAAGGGCTTAGTTTTTCTTTAAATAAACCTTTGGTTGCTGTTAATCATCTAAAAGCTCATATTGCAGCCAACTACATTAATAATGAAGATTTAAAACCACCCTTTTTAGGACTAATTATATCAGGAGGACACACAAACATTGTTAGAGTTAAAGATTATTGCAATTTTGAATTAATTGGAAAAACTGTTGATGACTCAATAGGAGAAGCTTACGATAAAGTTGGAAGAGCTTTGGGTTTGTTATATCCAGCAGGAGCTAAAATCGACAAACTTTCTAAAATAGGTGACAAAAATAGATATGAATTTCCAAAACCTACAGTTGAAAATAACATATTTGATTTTAGTTTTTCTGGACTTAAAACAGCTGTTTTAAACAAAATAAACCAAGAAAAATTACAAGAAAAAAAAATTATTATTGAAAATTTTTGTTCTTCTTTTCAAAAGATTATAACAGAGATAGTTTGTGAAAAAATATTTTTAGCAGCACAAAAATATAATGAAAAAAAGATTGTTGTTTGTGGTGGAGTTTGTGCTAATTCTAACATACGTGAAAATCTTTCAAAAATTGCTGGTTTAAAAGGAATTAAATTATATCTACCAGAACTTAGATATTGCACAGATAACGCTGCTATGGTTGCATCCCAAGGATTTTATGAGGCAAAAAATAATAATTTTGAAAAAGACTATAGTTTAAATGCTATTGCATCCTACCAATTTAAATAAATTTTAAAAAATAAAAAAAAACTTTTAAAATTATTAAAAAAATTAGAATTTTTCATAGACATCAAAGGAATTTTTTCTTTTTTATTATTTTAAAAGGTTATTTTTTCGACAATCGAAAGATGGAAAATTTTGTAAATATAATTATTATATATTGGTATTATATCGAGGTGATTTCTTCGACAAAATTGTTGTTTTTTCCCGTTGTACGTGTTATTCAAACATGTTATTATTAGAACACACAATATATTGTGAATTTTGCAAAAAAAACTGAGATTGGAGTACAATAATGGAAAAAAAAATACTTGTTTGTAAAAATTGTATTGAAGAATGCAATGGGTTACTTGAAAATTTAAAAAGCAATGGATTTAACATTATAGTTTCTCCTAGAGATGGGGACGAAATGGTTAAATACATAAATGAAAAACATCCTTTAGTTGTTGTTTGTGAAGCATTTATGCCAAATAAAGATGCTATTGGTGTTATGAAAAAATTTCAAAATTTTGAAAATAGCCCAAAATTTATTGTTATTTCTTCTTCCAACAATATGTTTTTAGAGCGAGAATTGATGGAAAGTGGAGCTAGCTACCTCATTTTAAAACCGTTTTCAGTTTCTTCTTTAATTAACGTTATAGAAAACATTACAAAAAAAATTAAAGATATTTCTCAACCTCAACCAAAAGAACATACCTTAGAAGAGAAAGTAACTAACATGATACACCAAATTGGAGTTCCAGCTCACATTAAAGGATATCATTACCTTAGAAAAGGTATTATGCTTTGTGTTGAAGACAGCACTATGCTAAGCTCTGTTACTAAAGCTTTATATCCTGAAATTGCTAAATTTTTCCAAACTACTCCATCTAGGGTGGAAAGAGCCATTCGTCATGCAATTGAGGTTGCGTGGGACCGGGGCGATATCGAAATTTTAAATTCATATTTTGGTTATACAATACACAATGGTAGAGGTAAACCAACCAATTCAGAATTTATTGCTATGATTTCAGATAAAATTAAATTAGAACGAAATTCTTTGAAGATGAACATAGCAATTTAAATTTTAAAATGAATATTATTTTAAAAAAACTTTCACTTTGATTTCGTGAGAGTTTTTTATTTTTATATTTTATAAAATAATTAATTTTTCATCTGATAATAATTTCTTTATTTATATTAAACTATATTTTTAAAATAAATTTTATGGTTTGTTTTTTAATAAATTATTATTCTAAATTTTTTTATTAGCTATAAAAATATATTAAAATGATTTGCTATATTTAAATTTATTTTAAACTAAACTTAAGTATATATTTTTATTTTTATTTTAATTTTTATACTTAATTAAATTAGCTATCTATAACTACTCATATTTTCTATTTAACTAACCTCTACTCCTCATCTTCTAATTCTTCTTCTTCACTTTGATCTGTCTTTGAAAATGCCACTACTTCATCTTCTTCTTTTAAATTCATTATCTTAACCCCAGATCCATATCGTGACATTCTAGATATTTCTGAAACTAAAACCCTTATTATTATTCCATCCCTTGAAACTATTATTAAATCTTCATCATCCTTAACTAATTCAATTCCAACAACATATCCTTTTTCTTCAGATGATCTATAGTTTAGTGTTCCAAATCCACCTCTATTTTGAAGCCTATATTCTTCTGGTTTTGTTCTTCTACCCTTTCCTTTAGATGAAACTGTTAAAATATCTCCTTCTTCTTCAACCTTAACCATTCCAACAACTTCATCATTTTCTCTTAAACGTATTACAATAACCCCTTTTGCACTACGCGACAATGGCCTTATTTTTTCTTCCTCAAAACGAATAGACATCCCCATCTTAGTTGCCACTATTAATTCATCTTTCCCTTTTGTTAACGCTATATTTACTAAGCTATCATCTTCATTTAAAGAAAGAGCTATTAACCCGTTTCTTCGTATATTTTTAAATGCATCTAAACATGTTCTTTTTATAATCCCTTTCTTTGTTACAAAAACTAAATAGAATTCATCTGTGAATTCCTTCACACAAAACATCTTCGCTATTTTTTCTTCATCATTTAATTTTAGCAGATTTACTATGTTAACCCCTTTTGTGTTCTTTCCGCTTTGTGGTATTTCATAACACTTTAAACAATACATTATACCTTTATTTGTTATTATAACTAATTTATCATGCGATTCCCCTATTAAAAGATGTTCAACAAAGTCTTCATCCCTTTTTTTCATTCCGCTAACTCCACGACCACCTCTTTTTTGGGTTTTATATGAATTAGCAGCCTGCCTTTTAATATAGCCATAATGCGTTAGGGTTACAACACAGTCTTCATTTGGAATTAAATCTTCTATGTCCACTTCCCCTTCAATTGGCAATATGCTTGTTCTTCTTTCATCTCCAAACTTTTCTTTTATTTCTCCTAGCTCTTTTACTATTATTTGTTTAACCTTCTCTTCACTTCCTAATATTTCTTGATATTCCCTTATTTTTTCTAGCAGCTCTTGTAACTCAATTTCTATTTTTTCTCTTTCTAATCCCGATAGTTGCCCTAACCTCATTTTAACTATTGCATCAGCTTGAATGTCGTCAAGCCCAAACCTGTTCATTAAATTTTCTTTTGCTACTTGAACATTTTTACTCGCTCTAATTATTTTTATAACTTCATCTATATAATCTAGTGCTACCTTTAACCCTTCTAAAATATGCTCTCTTTCTTGCGCTTTATTTAAAAAATATTTCGTTCTTCTAACTATAATTTCTTTTTGGTGATCTATATAGCAAACCAACATCTGCTTTAAGGTTAAAACCTTTGGAACCCCATCTACTAATGCTAAATTAATAACTCCAAATGTATCCTGCATCTGCGTATATTTATATAGCTTATTTAAAACTATTTCTGGGTTGGCATCTCGTTTTAGTTCAATAACAACCCTCATTCCATCTCTTCCAGATTCGTCCCTAGGTGCAACAATTCCATCAATAACCTTGTTCTTAACATAATGCGCTATTGTTTCAACTAGCTTTGCTTTATTAACCTGATATGGCAGCTCTGTTATTATTATATTGTTTTTTCCTTTTTTTCCTTCCTCTATTTCACACCTACATCTTACTGTTATTTTTCCTTTCCCTGTTGCATAGGCAGCTCTAATTCCAGACATCCCCATTATTATTCCACCTGTTGGAAAATCTGGCCCTTTTATTCTTTCCATTATTTTTTCTAATGGTGCTTCCTCATCTTCCAACAACAAAAATATTGCATCAATAACTTCATTTAGATTATGTGCTGGAATGTTTGTTGCCATTCCAACCGCTATTCCAGAAGACCCATTAACCAATAAATTTGGAAACCTACATGGAAGAATTGTTGGCTCTTTTTTTCTTTCATCAAAGTTCATCTGAAAATCTACTGTATCATTTCCTATGTTGGTTAACATCTCCATCGAAATTTTGCTCATTCTTGCTTCTGTATATCTATAGTGCGCTGCTGGGTCTCCGTCAACAGACCCAAAATTTCCATGCCCATCAACTAAAGGATATCTTAATGAAAAATCTTGCGCTAGACGAACTAGTGCATCATAAACAGAAGTATCTCCGTGAGGGTGGTAGTCAGACAAAGTTTTTCCTACTGTGTCTGCACATTTATGGTGTGGTCTATCATAAAACAAACCATTTTCCCACATAGTATATAGAATTCTTCTGTGAACCGGCTTTAACCCATCTCGAACGTCTGGAAGAGCACGAGATACTATAACAGACATAGAATAATCTAAAAAAGACTTTTTCATCTCCTTTTCTATGTCAACATCTATAACTCTCCCTAAACTAGGATCAAAATTTACTTCATCCGCCATTTTAAACTCCTTAAACTTAAAAACCTTGTTTTTATTAGGTTATTTTACAATGTTTAACGTGAAACATTTCTTTTTCTACATTATACGTCAAGATTTTGAACTAATTTTGCGTTTTGTTCTATGAAATTTTTACGTGGTTCTACCTTATCTCCCATCAAAATAGTGAAAGTTTCATCCGCAACTGTAGCGTCTTCTATTGTAACCTTAATCATAACTCTATTTTCTGGGTTCATTGTTGTTTCCCATAGTTGTTCTGGGTCCATTTCTCCTAGCCCTTTATATCTTTGCATCGAAATTTTTGGGTTTTCATATTTTTCATATAGCTCTTTTAGATATGAATCTCTCTCTGCATCTGTATAAACATATTTGTGTTTTTTGTTATGAGTTATTCTATATAGTGGAGGTTGCGCTAAATAGACATGCCCTGTTGTTATTAATGGCCGCATAAATCTAAAGAAAAAGGTTAACAAAAGCGTTCTAATATGACTTCCATCAACATCAGCATCAGCCATTATAACTATTTTGTTATACCGTAGTTTTTCTATGTTAAAGTCTTTTCCTATTGACGTTCCTATTGCTGTTACTACTGGCATTAGTTTTGTGTTGCCATATACTTTATCTAGTCTTGATTTTTCTACGTTTAGCATCTTTCCCCAAAGTGGTAGAATTGCTTGATATTTTCTTTCTCTTCCGCTTTTTGCTGAACCTCCTGCTGAGTCTCCCTCAACTATATATAATTCAGTTAAAGCTGGGTCTCTTTCGGAACAATCCGCTAATTTTCCTGGAAGTGAAGCATTGTCCATAGAAGACTTTCTTCTTGTTAGTTCCCTTGCCTTTTTTGCTTCTTCTCTTGCCTTTTTTGCAATTGAACATTTTTCCATTATTTGTGTTGCTATTTCTGGGTTTTCATCTAAAAAATATGTTAGTTTTTCATATATTAAATTATATAGCATTGTTTTACATTCAACGTTTCCTAGCCTTGTTTTTGTTTGACCTTCAAATTCTGTTTCAACTAATCTAACATTTATTATTGCTGTTAGCCCTTCTCTTGTGTCATCCCCTGAAAACTTTTCGTTGTCCTTTAAAAAATTATTCTTTTTTGCATATTCATTTAATGTTTTAACTAATGCATTTTTAAACCCAACTTCATGTGTTCCACCGTCTATTGTGTTTATGTTATTTGCAAAAGACAAAACAACTTCGTTATAGCTATCATTATAGGCAAATGCCACTTCTGAATAGGTTTTTTCTTCTTCTTTTTGTAGATATATTATATCATGAAGGTTGGAAAGACCTCTTCTTTTGTGAATATAATCAACAAAAGAGACTATTCCTCCTTCATAATGAAGAACTTCTTTTTTTTCTTCTGCTCCTCTTAAATCCATTAATATTATTTTTAACCCTCTATTTAAAAAAGCTTGTTCACGTAAACGTTTTAATAAAACTTCATAATCATAATTAATGTCGCTAAAAATTTCTTCATCTGCTTTAAATGTAACCGTTGTTCCTGTTTCTTTGGTTTCCCCTATTTCTCTTAATATTTCTTTATATTTTCCTTTTTCAAACCTTTGAAAATATTTTTTTTCTCCATCACAGATCGTTAGCTCTAAATATGAACTGAGTGCATTAACAACAGATGCTCCAACTCCGTGAAGCCCACCAGAAACCTTATATCCACTCCCGCCAAACTTTCCTCCAGCGTGCAGAATTGTGAAAACTACTGTTGCTGCCGAAATTCCTTCTTTTTGGTGTATTCCAACTGGAATTCCTCTTCCATTATCTTTAACTGTTATTATGTTATCTTTTTCTATTGTAACATCTATTTCTGTGCAATACCCCGCCAATGCTTCATCAATTGAGTTGTCTACAATTTCATAAACCAAATGGTGAAGCCCTCTTGCGCTTGTTGAGCCTATATACATTCCTGGCCTTTTTCGAACTGCTTCTAAACCTTCTAAAACCTGTATATCTTGCTCACTATAATGATTATTTTCACTCATTAAATTTTTTTAACCTTTCCTTAAAAAATTTATTATATTATATATTTTACAGCTTTTTTAAGAAAATTTCAAATGTTTTTGTATATAAATTTTAACTTTTTACCGAAAAATAAATTTATATATTATACGAAAAGTTTATTGTATTGTTTATATACTTATAGTTTAATAGAAATCAAAGAAATTATTTAAAAAATATAAAAACTAATTTAAGATTAATTTTTTATATAAATTATATTTGTGATTTATTAGTAAACTATTGTTTTTATTTAATTTAAAGTTATGTATTAATATTATTTGTAGTTAATATAATAGTTCTTTAATATTTGGTTTAAGTTTTACGAATTTTAATATTGATATTTTATGTTATTAATTATCATAAAGATATATAAAATATTTTAGATTTTTAAAAATACTGAAACCAAATAATTAGTTTTATTATTTATTAAATTGAATTTTTAAAAATAAAGATATAAAAAATCAATTTTTTTTATTTAATTTAAAGTTATATATATTTTAAGTTCATTATATTGTTTATTAATATTAAATGAAAATGCCAAAATATTATTAGATATTTATAATTATATAAAATATTAATTGTATGGGTTTTTTGTTGATTTATTATTTTTTTTATTATTTATAGATTTTAGATTTTTAAAAATATTATATTTGATTAATTATGTTACTTAATGTATTTAATGATAAATATGATTTATTGTGATATATTAAATTATCAAAAAAAGATATAAAAATATAAAATTGAATAATTGGTTTAATAATTTATTGAATTAAATTTTTTAAAATAACTTATAAATTTTTTTATTTATTTTTATAATAATTTACTAATAATAAAAAATAGTTTAATGAAATATTTATTATAAATATATTTTATATTATTTTTTTAAATTAGTAATATATTATAAAAACTTTAAGTATATTAAATAATTATATAACTATATGTAGATATTTTTGATTGTTATTTTAATCGAACAGGTAGAACTAAATATAAAAATTCGTTTCCTTCTTCTGGTTCTATTTTAATTGGCATTATCGGTCCGTTAAATCCTATTTTTATATTTTGTGTTTGGCAATGTTTTAGTGCATCTAGCATAAATTTATTGTTAAAAGCTATTTTTTCTAAAATTTCACCTTCAATTTTTGTTTTTAAAATATCTTCAACTTTTCCTAAATTACTTTCACATTCTAAATAGATATTATCTTCGTAAATTTTCATTAAAACGCTGATTTTTTGTGTTACCATAACAGAAACTTTTAAAAGGCTTTGTTCTAGCGTTTTAGGGTCTATTTTAATTGTTGTTGAACATGTTTTTGGAATTGCTGCTTTATAATCTAAAAAAGAACCTTGTAGTAATCTTGAAATAATATAATATCCATCAATTTTAAAAATTATGTGTGTTTCTCCTATTTCTATTGTTGTTTTAGCATCATCGGTTTCTTTTAATAGTTTTAATATTTCGTTTAAAGTTTTGCTTGATATAACAAAACTTTTATTTATATTGTTGTTTTCAATTGAAGAATTGCTAATAGCAACGCGATATCCATCTACAGAAACTATTGTTAAAGTGTTGTTTTCAATTGTAAATAAAGATCCACATAATATTGGATTTTGAGATGTGTTTATTGATACTGCAAATAGTGTTTTAAATATTGCTTCTTTTAATGTTTTGTCTTTTATTGTTATTTTATTTTCGTTGTTTATTTCTGGTAGTTTTGGATATATATCAGCTTTTATTCCAGCTATTTTATATTCGGTTGATTTACTTTTAATTGTTGTTATTAAATTTAAATCTGTTTTTATTTCTACTAGTTCACCATCAAGTTTTCTTAATATATCTACAAATAGTTGTGCTTTTAAAACTATTTTTCCTTTTTGCTTTTGATCGACTTTTAAGTTTTTAACAATTCCTAAAGATAAATCATATCCTGTTAATTTTAATTGATTGTTTTCACATTCTAATAATATTCCTTCTAATATTGGCATTGTTGTTTGTTTTAAATTTATTGCTAATGATACATTATTTGAAATTGTTTTTAATTGTTCTAAATTGCAAATAAATTCCATTTTGTTTTTTTCAACTTTCTATAATTTTTTATATAAATATATATTAAATATATTTAGTAGTAGTAATAGTAGAGGGTGTTTAAAAGTTAAGTTTTGTTTTTTTGCTTTTTGTTGTGGGATTTTTTAAATTTTTTAGTTGTTTGATTTTTTGTTAAAAATTTGTTTTAAAGTTTAAAATTAACCTTTTATTATTAATTTGTTGAAAACTTTGTTAATATTGTTGAAAACTTTTGTGGATAAGTATAATAACTTTTTTGACAAAAATTTATCAACAATTTCTCTTTTCAACAGTTTAATTTTTATTTGTTTATAACTTTTGTTTTTATAATATTTTATTTTAAAAATTGCATTGAAAACTTTGTTGAAAAGTTTTTTTGTAAAAAAAAATAATTATCTATCTCGTATGTTTTTTATTATGTCTTCTATTATTTCTTTTTGCTTTGGGTCTTTTTTCATTATATTATCAACCTGTTTTAATGAGTGTGTTATTGTTGAATGATCTCTATTTGAAAATTCTTTTCCTATTTCTTCATATGGCGCTTGTGTTATTTCTCTAACTATATATATTGCTATATGTCTTGCTTTTGCTATTTTAGATTGTCTTTTGGTTGATTTTATATCTTTTTCGGATATGTTAAAAGTTTTGCTAACCTCCCCTATTATTTTTTCTATTGTAACCGGTGTTGGTTGGTTGTCGTTTAATATGTCTTTTATAATAGAGTGTGCCATATTCATAGATGGGGGCGAACCTGCTAAAAGTTCAAAAGCTTTAATTTTTTTAACTGCTCCTTCTAGCTGTCTTATATTGTTTTTTAAATTTTTTGCTATGTAGTTTATAACATCATCTGGTATTGTTACATTTAAAAGTTCAGATTTTCTTCTTATTATTGCAACACGTGTTTCAAAATCAGATGGCGCTATGTCTGCAAGAAGCCCCCATTCAAACCTTGTTCTTAATCTATCTTCTAGTGTTTTAATTTCTTTTGGGGGTCTATCTGATGTTAAAACTATTTGCTTTCCTATTTGGTGTAGGTCGTTAAATGTGTAGAAAAATTCCTCTTGGGTTTGTGTTTTTCCTGCTAAAAATTGAATATCATCCATTAAAAGATAGTCAACATTTCTATATTTTTCATGAAACTCTCTTGTTTTTTCTCTTTCTATTGCTGATATGAATTCATTAGTAAAACTTTCTCCATTTATGTATAAAACATTTAAATTTGGTTTTTTTAAATTAACTTCATGTTTTATTGCAAGAAGTAGATGTGTTTTCCCAAGTCCACTGGGGCCATATATAAAAAGTGGATTATATGCTCCGGTTTGATTTTGGGCAACTGCCTTACATGCTGCATACGCAAATGTGTTGGTGCTTCCTACAATGAAGGTTTTGAATGTGTATGGATAATCTTTAAATTCATCTAAACTAACAATCTTTTCTTCTAGTTGTTTTTTTTCTTCTTTTGTTGGATTTATATTTTGCGGTTCATTCTCTTCAACTAAAATTTTTAATCTAACATCAAATCCTAAAACTTCTTTAAAACTTTTGCAAAGCTTTTCACTATATTTTGTCATAACTATATCTTTTTGAAAGTCGTTGTTTAGTGCTAAAATAATTTCAGAATCTTTAATTTCAATTGGCTTTAAAGGAGCAATCCAAAGGCTATATGCTGTGGGAGAAAGTTCGCTTTCAAGCCCAGCTTTTACTATTTCAAGTAGATCTGAAAATCTTGTCATAATAAAAACACGTCCTTTTTGTTAGCTATAAAACTAACTATTTGGAGTTTATTATATCATCATAATTTAAAAAATTCAAGTTTTATTTTATATATATTGTAGTTTTTTAATATTTTTTCTGTTTAAAAGTAGAAATTTTTTGTTATATATTACTAGTTTTAGAAATTTTTATTTATTTTATTGTTTTAACCTATTGAAAATAAATAATATTTAGTAGTTAAAATTTTAAAAAAATAGTGAAATAGGTTAATTTTAGTTTTTAATAAATATAAGTTTTAAATAATGCATATAAGAAAAATATTTTTAAAGTTTAATATTATAAATTGATATATTATAAAAATTTTAGGTTTTAAATTATTTAAATAATGTTTAAACTATAGATATTTTTAAAATCAGTATTTTTTTAGTATGTAAATAAAATTATATGTGTTTTTTTAAAAAATATTATTTTAAAATTTAGTTATATTAATTTAGTAAAAAAAGATTTAAATATTTATTTATAAAAATTATTAAATTTTGTTTAGTTTTGCTATTTATAAAAAGTTTTAACATTATTTTAAATTATAAAAAAGATAATGTTTAATTTTAAAATATTTTTTTAATTAATAATATTAAAATAAAATTTTAAACAAAATTAGTTATTTTATTAATAAAAGCTATGTTAAAGTTTTTTGTAGAGAGGTTTATATGATATATTTTGAGTTTTAAATATAAAATATTTTAATTTTATTACTTAAATTAAGAAAAACTAATTAAGAAATAGGTTTTAAACGTTTATTATATTTATTTTTTAATTATTAATATAAATAAAATTTAAAATCTTATTAAATAAATAATGATTAAAATATTTTTTTCTTTTAAAAATATTGATTTAATGTTTTATTGAAAATAGATATAAAATATTAAGTAGTTTAAGGTTTTGTTGAATTTATATTATAGATTATTTTGAAATTTTTTTATTTAAATGTAATTAATTAATTTTTAATTATTAAAATTTTAATAAAATGTTATAGTATTAAATTTTAATGTTAATTTTATTATTTATTAATATTTTTTGTAATAAAGATGAATTAATCAATTAATTTGTAATTATATTAATATTTTTTAATTTATAAATTAAATTTTTATTTTGTCTATTCAATGGTTTTTAAATATTTTTTTATACAATTTAAGTTATTAAAATTGAAAAAGTTTTAATGTTATTTTAAATATAAAAAAGATAATGTTTAATTTTAAAATATTTTTTTAATTAATAATATTAAAATAAAATTTTAAACAAAATTAGTTATTTTATTAACAAAAACTATATTAAAATTTTTTGTAGAGAGGTTTATATATTTTAAGTTATAAAATTAAACATAAAAAAGCTAGTATTAGATATTTAATTTAATATTTATTAATAAAAATATGTGTTTAAAAAATTAAACTGATATTTACTGTTTATTTTATAATATATAATAAAATTTGAAATTTAGATTAATTTAATTATTTTTTAACTTTATATAAATAAATTATATTATTATAGTGATAAGTTTTTTTATATATAAGCTACTATTTTTAGATTTATGGAACTATTTTATTGGCGGGATTTTTTTTAAATTTTTTACTTAATGAAAAAATTAAAATGAAAAGAGCAACTGTTAAAAGTGCTGAACAGACTAAAAGTGTTTTTTCTTCTAGGTAGAAGGTTAAAAATCTTCCAATTAATACTCCTACAAAAAATACAATGACTATTGTATAATATTTTAAACTAATTCTTCCATTTTTTTTATTTTTGTCATATACAGAAAGAAATAAATAAGAACAAGCACTTCGTAAATTTCCGGTGCACATAGTTGTTGAATATGGTGTTCCTTCTAAAATTCTAAATGCATTTGTTTGCATGGAACACGCAAATGTTATTGTTATAATAACAAGCATATTATGCATATTTTTTGGAAAAATTGATGCTACAGTAATGAAAAAAATTTCTATAATTAAAATAAAACAGACATAGTTTAACCTATGAGTGTTTTTAATTTTTTTCTTCATAAATTCTGTTAATATAATTCCAATAGTAAATGCTATAATAGAAAAAATACATTGTAAAGATTTTTGGGTTTTGTCTCTATCTATAAATAATGCTAAAAAAACAATATTTCCAGTTTGTACGTTTGCAAAAACTCCATTTCTAAATAAAAATGTATGTGCATCCAAAATTCCACCAACTAAATTTAAAATAATTCCTATTTTTAAAGTTTCATGAGGATTTAAATTTAATTCATTTTTCATATTTTAGCTCACAATTCTAAAAATTTAAGCAAATATCTCTATTCTAAGAAACATTTGCTTTATATATTCTTGTACAAAATTCTTTATTTTATTTACGAAGACCTAATTTTTTAATTAAATCTCTATATCTTTCTATATCTTTTTTGCTTAAATATCTTAAAAAACTTTTTCTTTTTCCAACCATTTTAAGTAGCCCTCTATATGAACTTTTGTCTTTCTTGTGTATTTTTAAATGTTCGGTTAAAAGATTTATTCTGTTTGTTAATAAAGCAACCTGAACTTCAACAGATCCTGTATCGTTTTCTTTTCTTGCAAAGTCTTTAATAACGTCTTTTTTTAATTTGAATTCTTCCATAATATTTCACCTTTACTTTAAAAATTCCTGTTTTTCAGTAAAATTTCAAAATAAAACCAACCAAAAAAAGGATAAACTAATTATAACATTAAAATTTTATTTATGCAACAAATATTTAAAAATTTTTTATTTTTTATCTAAAAAAGTATGTGATATTCTAAAATTATAATCATAAAAACAGTTGTTTTAATTTAAATAACTTTAATTTTTGATATATTATTTTATGTCAATTTTTAATAAAAAAATGTTAAGAAGCATTTAATCTATTGTTTTTTTTATATTCTAAAATAAATTAATAAAAAAATTTATTATATTTAAAAAAATTCAAATATTTTAATTTAAATATG
Source organism: Oscillospiraceae bacterium (assembly GCA_902772105.1). Lineage (GTDB taxonomy): Bacteria > Bacillota > Clostridia > Oscillospirales > Ruminococcaceae > RUG12519. The sequence goes on from CACXZI010000001.1 coordinate 69,138, forward strand.
TTATTAATTTTATAGATTAAACGTTTTTATCTTAATTTAGTACGACTAGGTGATTGTTATCATTTTAAAATTTTTGTTAATTTAATGTATTAAATTAGTTTTTAATTATTAAAAATTTTAATAATTAAAGCAACAAATTAGTTCGAGATGATTTATATATTTTTCAATTTTAAAATAAAAAAGTTAATATTTTTTAATAAAATATTAATGTAGTTAAAAAATTAAGCTGGTGAATATTTTAAATTTTGTTTTGTTATATAATTTTGTGTTAAAATTTATCTATAAATATTAAAACCCACTTGCAACATAACAATAATTTTAATTGATGTTTATATAGAATGTCAAAAAATATTTAAATTTATTTTTGGTAAAGAATTTTTAGAAAATTATTATGTTTGAAAAATATAATACATAATGTAAGAAAAATAAAAAATTTATTCTTTTTGTAAATTATATTTAAAGAACAAATTTTTAATTTTGGTTCTGTCTTTTCGTCTAATTGGAATTTTTTGTCCATTTTTCATAACAAAATTTTGAGAGATAATTTTTAATACCCAATCGAGGTTAACGATTGTTCCTCTTATGCAATTAATAAAATTTTCTTTATTTTTAAAGTTTTCAGCAAACTCTTTAAATGTTGTTCTTGTTGAAATTATCTCATTTGATGTGTGTATTATAACATTATGACCTTGTTTTTCTGCAAAATGTATTTCGTTAGTTGAAATTGAAATTTTTTGCCAGTTAGATTTAACAATAATACTTTCTGTTTTATCAAAAAATTTGTTAAAAATATATTCAATTTCTGAATATTTAACAGGAAATAAAACATAGTAAAAAAGTTCCACTTTATAACCTTTTAATGCATATCTATCGGTTTTAGAGCAAAAAATTACTTTATGTTTCTTATTAATTTTTTTTATATCTATGGTTAAGTCTATAACATTTTCAAATTCTTCAGAATGTAGCAAAAAAATAATATCTATATTTTCATTTGAAATATTAGTTAAAAAATTATTCAATTTATCATAGAAAGTAATATTAAATTTTTTTTTATTTATTTTTTCAAAATTTTTAATTTGTTTTTCTATTTCTATGAATTTTTGTTTGTCTCCATAAAAAAATAATTTCATTTTAACCCTTCTTTATAATTAATATATATATCATTATAATTAATATATATATCATTTTAGCCTACTTTAAAGTTTATTTTATCGAAAAAATAAAAATTTAAAAATTTTATGCAATTTGATTAAAAATAACAATAAAAATGTTAAAAAATGTTGATATTTTGGTTATTTTTTTATTAAACATACATTTAAAGGCCAAAATAATGCTTTTTTAACCGCATTTATTGCGTTAAAGATATTAAGGTGCTAGACTTACTAGCAGGACGAAGTTATGTGAAGTTACATTATTTCGTTAAATTAGAAAAATTGTTAATTTTAATATAACTAATTTTGAAAGGGGTCTAAAATACGATGAAATTTATTAAGAAATTGGTGGTTTTATCTTCGGTTTTGACATTAGTTGTTGCAAGTTTTACTGGATGTCCTAAAGATGGAGAAGGAAAAAAAGAAGAAAAGAAGACTACTACAACACAAACGACACAAACAACACAAGGAAGCGAAGTACCACCGCAAACTACAAAAACTGAAACTAAAACCAATGAAACAACTCAAACAGATGTAGATAAAAGTAAAGAAGATAAGGAAGAAAAAGACAGGAAAGAAGAAGAGAAGAAAGATGCTAAGAAAACAGTATTAAATAAAGATAAGAATGGAAAGAAAGATAAAGAAGAAGATAAGGAAGAAAAAAAGGAAGAAAAAAAGAAAAGCGCTGAGAAGAAAAAGAAAAAATAAAATTTTAATGTGATTTAATTTTAAAAAGTTAGGTTAATTTTTGGTGTTGTGTGAGAGGGATCTTGCACAACACTTGTTTGGAAGAATGTGTGAAGAGATAATATCGCCAATTTTTTATATAAATATGAAAGTTTTAAATTAGTGAAAGTTGTATACATAAAAAAGTAGTAAAGGTAATAGAATTTATAAAAACAAGAAAAGAGGTATTAGAAATGATTAAAAAAATGGTAGTTTTATTTTCGGTTATTTCTTTGGCATTAATTAGTTTAACTGCGTGTGGAGATAAAGATAAAGACAAAGATAAAAATTTATCATCAAATCAAAACACAACTGATTCACAACAGTAGATGAAAAAAAGAAAGGGAAGATAAAAAAATGGGAAAAAAAGTTTTAGCTATAGTAGTTAGTTTGGCTGTGGTTATGGTTTTATTTACTGGATGTCCTACAACAGGAAAAAAATCAAAAGAAGTGAATAAAACAGAAACAAAAACAGAAGCACCAGTGGAAAGTGCGGTTGAACCTGCTGCTGGTTTTGAAACGGCAGCTGATGAGAAACGTAAAACAGGTGAAACATCAAAAAGTGGTAATAAAAAAGCTAAAGACGATTTTGATATGGGCTTGGATGAAGAAAAAAAAGAAGAAAGTTCTGAAAAGAAACCTAAACTTAAACAGAATTTTAGATCTAAATCAGCACCTAAACCAGCTATTCCAAATAAAAACAAGCCTGCTTCGTCTTTAAAAAAAGGAGAAAAACAGATTAGCGATAAAGAAATTGAAAATATGGCAGCGTTTCTTAAAGGATTGCAACAAGGAAAGATGGATGGAAAACAAAAGAAGAATAATCAAGGAGCGGCAACACCAGCAGGAGGAGAACAGAAAAAACAAGAACCTGAAAAAGTTGTAAAATCGCAAGAAACTGCTGATCAAGGAGCTGCAACACCAGCAGGAGGAGAACAAAAAAAACAAGAACCTGAAAAAGTTGTGAAACCAGTGCCTAACGAAGGGGCAGCGCCTGTTAAAGAGCAAAAGCTCGTAGAACCAAAGAAGAACTAGTGTAAGAAATTAATTTAGAAAATTATGTTAAAACTGTGCGGATTAATTAATTTGTACAGTTTTTTTATGTTTATCACTATATATAAAGAATGTTAATAGAAATATATTTAAAAATTTAACTTTCCCCTACTCTTTTAATTTTATATTTATGAATTTATGTGTTGAAAAGTTCACTCCCCCACCCTTTTAAATTTTATACCTTTTTCTTAAATAATCTTGAAAAAAATCCTCTTTGTTTTTCTTCTATTTCTTTGTCTATTTCTTCTTCTGTTAAATCAGGTTGTTCTGTTGTTAAACGTTCTTTTATTGTGCCTGCATGCAAAGCTTGAGCGGTTTTTAGAGCATTTGTTAGGTTCTCTATTTGTATTTGAGAAGATTTTAGAATTGAAGTTAGTTCATCAATTTGTTTGTCTTTAACAGCTAGTTGTTCTTTTAAAGAATCCATTGCTTTTTCTAAAGCTTCTATTAATTTATTGCTATCAATTGTGGTTGTAAATATTTTGTTATTGTCAACATTGATATCAACATTGTTGATGATATCTTCGGTGTTTACAGTATTAGAGTAGGCAGATTTAATTATCTCTTCCCCTTTTTCGTCTATAAAAACTGTTCCGTTAAATGTTTTTGAATGTTCATCGAATGCTTTTTGTAGAATTTTATTGCGTTTTATACGTTGCCATACAGCTTGTTTACTAACATTTAGTTCTTGTGCTATTTCTTTAATTGTTTTTCCCATTTTTGTACTCCTTTATTTATTGATAGTATTAATGATGTTTATGGTGTTTATATAAATATTTAAATCAAACATAAAGATCTGCTTCAGGAAGTAGAATTTGTTTTGAAGATTTAGCTTTTAGTTTAAATATTAGCGCAAATGAAATAGGACCAATTCTTCCAATATACATCAAAAAAATTAAAATATATTTTGAAAAATCAGAAAAAAGGTTTGAGTCAATTGCTTGGAATCCTGTTGTTGAAAAGGCTGATGTAACCGAAAAAAATATGTTAGATAATCCAACACTTGAATCGTTTTCCCATATTAAATATCCACCGATTAAAATTAACGTTAAAGATAGAAAAAATAGTGCAACTGCTTTGTATGTTGTTTGTTGGTTTATTTTATGGTTAAAAATTGAATTTTCTCTTTTATTTTTAATGACATAGGAAACTGTTGAAAGAATTATTATTATGGTGGAAATTTTAATTCCTCCAGCTGTTCCAGTAGGGTTGGCACCTATAAACATTAAAATACAAAGAAAAAGTTTTGTAATGTTTGTTATTGATGAAAAGTTGACGGTTGTAAACCCTGAAGTTCTTGCTGCTGTTGATACAAAAAATGAATTAAAGAATTTGTCAACGATATTGTGTTCTCTTAAAGAAATGTTATATTCTAGGAGAAAAAACCCGATTGTTCCAAACAAAACTAAAAATAAAGATCCGAATATTGCTATCTTTGAATTTATTGATAGATTTTGTAGTTTTATTTTAGATTTTTTTAGGTTGATGATCTCATTTACGACAACAACTCCTATACCCCCTAAAAAGGTTAATAAACTCATAGTGATTATCACTAAATAGTCTTTATTAAAAGGAATAAAGCTGCAATTTGGATATATCATACCGTTTATATCAAGCCCTGCATTGCAATATGAGCCAACAGAAGAAAAAATCGCTACAAAAATTCCATAACTTCCAAATTTTTTGCAAAAAGAAAAAGATAATATAAAAGCTCCAATAAACTCACAAATAAAGGTTATTAGCAACAGATTTTTAAATAGAGTTTTAATATCAGCAAAGTTTTTAACATTTATTTGGCTAGAAGCAAGTTTCATATTTTTTAAGCTCAATTTGTTATTTAAAATTAATAAAAAAATTGAAGAAAAGGTTATGAGCCCTAATCCACCAGTTTGTATTAAAATTAAGATAACAGTTTTTCCAAAATCAGACCATTGTGTGAAAGTGTCTTTTGTTGTAAACCCTGTAACACATGTTGACGATGTTGCTGTAAATAAACAATCTAAAAAAGTAGCATTTTCTCCTTTGTTTGAAGAAATAGGCAGCATCAACAGAAAAGTTCCAACCAAAATTATTGTAACAAAGCTAAAACAAACTGTTCTCACTGGGTTTTTTCTGATTAAATTTTTTCTTTTAAAGGTGGTGAACACTAAAAACTCCCCTATTCATATCTAGAAAATTCATGTAAAAGTCGTAAACGTTGATGTAAACATACTGTAAACATGTTTATATATGTATACTACAAACATTATACACACATAGAGGAATAAAAACAAGATAAAAATAAAAAAGTTTTCCACAAATTTTTATTAAAATGTTGATAATTTTATACTTTTTCATTAATAATTTTTATTTTATAGCCCCTTTTTTTATATTCACGAGCTTTTAAAAGTTTAGTTCCCCCGTTTTTATATTTCCATTGGATGTTTTCTATACTTCCAATAATTAAATAGTTAAGGTCTGTTGTTACGTTTTCTTTTAGTTTTGCTCCAAATTTTTCGAGTTTATTTTCAACCTCTTTTTTAGAGCCAAACTTAAAATTTCCAGATAAGCAAAAAGTTTTATCTTTTAGTGGTGGATCATTTGTTTTTATGTTTTTAATATTAATGGTTGAATCTGGTTGATATTCTATTTTTTCTTTTGAATGATGGTTGATTTTAGAAGGTTTATTTTTTTTATTTTTTTCTTCATATTCTTCATAATCATATAGCTTTGGTTCAAAAAGAAAATCTTCATAAAAATTTTCATATAAATGGTCAAAAACAAGGTGTGTTGCTTTGGCATCTTCTAAAGCGTTGTGTGCTTTGAAGGTGTAGCCTAAAACATGTTTTGCGATATATTCTAATGTATAATCTTCTTCGGGCAACCCCAAAAGTTCTCTTGGAATTTTTTTTGAAATATTTAATGTGTCTAAATATTTAAAAATTGGAACGGTTATGTTATATTTTTTCAAATTCTTCCCTATTGCAATAAGGTCGCAACTTTTAACGTTATGCCCTACTATTATGTTATCAATAATCAAATTTTTATTATTTTCCCAAAATTCTTCAAAAGTTGGTTCACCGTCAACATCTTCTTGCTTTATGCCATGTATTTTATTTGTATTGTATTCTGAGAAATCACTTTCAGGATTTATTAATGTGTAATATTTTTTTATTATTTTTTTGTTCTCTACAAGAATCACCCCAATCGAACAAATATCATGGTCAGTGTTAGCTGTTTTTTGTTTAAAGATAGATATTTCATTCTAAAAAACACTCCTTTTAATTTTTATAAAATGGTAAATTTTTCCGTTTATTTATAACATTTTTTTGTTTTAAGTCAAGTTAGCGTCAACATAATGTTTACACCAATAAACAGACAATAAACGTTATTTTCCCAGACAAGATTAATAAAGCTTGCATATGTAATGTTTTTATGTTTACAGTAGTTGATATAAATATATATTTACATCAATAAACAAAATTTAAAGTAAACATCAAGACCACATATATAATACCCTCATAGGATTAGGCATACAAAAAAATACGCGCGTTAGTTAAAATCGTAAAATATATTCAAATTTATCGTATCTAATTATATTAACATTTGTGGTGTTTATGTTGAAACATACCATATATTCAATCTATAAAATTATATTTTTGTTATAAATAAAAGTAACAAAAATCGAATTATTTTTTTAATCAAATTTCAATCGGTTGTCAATATATGGATAAAAAATTATTATAAAAGTAAAAAATTTAAAAGAAACAGTTGACATTTTCTTTTAAATAAACTATAATACTAAATTATGTTAGAATGTGGAGTTTTATATTCAATTTCATACTTTGTGCTGGTTTAATCTCTGGATTAGGCTAATGGTTTTTTGTGTCTATTTTAACATGTTAATCTTATGTTTTAAGAAATTTAAAACGAGAGGATGTTTTAGCGTATGTCTATTGTAAAGCCAATAAAATTAGGAAAAACAACAAGAATGACCTTTTCAAAAATTGATGAAGCAATTAATATGCCAAATTTAATTGAAATTCAGAAAGATTCATATAATTGGTTTATTGAAAAAGGTTTAAAGGAAGTTTTTGATGATGCTTCATATGTTTTAGATTCATCGGGCACTTTAGTTTTAGAGTTTATTAATTATAGGTTTGATGATGAGCCAAAATATAGTATTATGGAGTGTAAGGAAAGAGATGCTAGTTATGCTGTTCCTTTAAGAGTTATGGCAAGGCTTAAAAATCTAAAAACCGGAGAAATAAAGGAACAAGAAATTTTTATGGGAGAATTTCCGTTAATGACGCCTAGTGGAACCTTTATAATTCGTGGAGCTGAACGTGTTGTTGTTTCGCAGCTTGTTCGTTCGCCTGGTGTATATTATGGAAGTGAATATGACAAATCTGGTAAAAAGAAGTTTTCGGGAACTATGATTCCAAACAGAGGAACATGGCTTGAATTTGAAACAGATTCTAATGATGTTTTTTATGTTAGGATAGATAAAAATAAAAAAATTCCTATAACATTATTTATACGAGCGCTTTTAAAAATTAAGGATGTTGTTAATGAAGGGGAAGAACCGTTCACAGATTTTCTTGGAACGGACGAAGAAATTTATGAAATTTTTGGTAAAGATAAAAGAATATATAAAACAATAACCAGCAAAGATGCAACAAAATCAGCAAATGAAGCAATTTTGGAGTTATATAAAAAGTTAAGGCCAGGGGAGCCTGTTAATTTAGATACTGCTTCTATTTATGTTAAAAATCTATTCTTTGATGAGAGAAGATATGACCTTTCACGAGTTGGAAGATATAAATATAACAAAAAGTTGTCTTTAAAAGAAAGAGCGCTTGGCAGAAAACTTTTCGACAATGTTTTTAATGAAGAAACAGGGGAAGTTTTGGCTGAAAAAGGCGAAATTTTAACAAAAGAAAAAATAAAAGAAATTGAAAAAGCAGGAATAAATCACATTGTATTAGATATTGAAGGGGAGCCTGTTAAAATTATTTCAAATGGAATGGTTGACATTAAAGACTTTTTAGATGTGGACACAGAGAAGTTAAAAATAACAGAAATGGTTCGATATAGCGTTTTAAAGGTTTTGATGGAGCAATATCAAGACAAAAAAGAGTTGGAAGAAGCAATAAGAGACAATTTAGATAGGTTGATTCCAAAATGTATACTAAAAGATGATGTTTTTTCTGCAATTAACTATTTAAACTGTTTAGCAAATGGATTGGGAGAAATAGCAGATATAGATCATTTGCAAAATAGGCGTGTTAGATGTGTTGGAGAGCTTTTGCAGAATCAGTTTAGAATTGGTGTTGCAAGAATGGAAAGAGTTATTAGAGAAAGAATGACTTTGCAAGCCAGCGATTTAGAAGTTTTAACACCTCAGGTTTTGGTTAATATTAGGCCTATTGTTGCTGTTATGGGAGAATTTTTTGGGTCTTCACCTCTTTCACAGTTTATGGATCAAACAAATCCACTAGCAGAGCTCACACATAAAAGAAGACTTTCAGCATTAGGGCCAGGAGGTTTGTCGCGTGATAGAGCAGGGTTTGAAGTTAGAGACGTTCACTATACGCATTATGGAAGGATGTGTCCAATAGAAACACCAGAAGGGCCAAACATAGGGTTAATTTCATATTTGGCACTTTTTGCAAGGTTAAATGAATATGGGTTTATTATGGCGCCATATAGAAAAGTAGATAAAAACACAGGGCAGGTTACAAACGAAGTTGAATATATGACAGCAGACATAGAAGACAAATATGTTGTTGCGCAAGCTAATGAGCCGCTTGATGAAAACAATAGATTTAAAAATAAAAGGGTTCATGCAAGGCATCTAGATCAAATTATAGAAACCGAAAAAGAAGAAGTAGATTATATGGATGTTTCACCTAAGATGGTTGTTTCTGTTGCAACTTCTATGATTCCGTTTTTGGAAAATGATGATGCTAACAGGGCTTTGATGGGAGCAAACATGCAAAGGCAAGCAGTTCCGCTTTTGGTTTCAGAAGCTCCAATAGTTGGAACAGGAATAGAATATAAAGCGGCGGTTGATTCTGGGGCAATTGTTTGCAGTGAATTTGATGGAGTTGTTACGGCTTTAGGAGCAAATAAAATTGTTATAACAGACAGTGAAAGCAAAAAGCATGAATATAAACTAATTAAATTTGCTCGTTCAAACCAAAGCACATGTGTTAATCAAAGACCAATAGTTTCTTTAGGGGAGGAAGTAAAAAAAGGGCAGGTTATTGCGGACGGGCCTGCAACAGATAATGGAGAAATTAGTTTAGGAAAGAATGTTTTAGTTGGGTTTATGTCTTGGGAAGGATATAACTATGAAGACGCTGTTTTAATTAATGAAAAGTTGGTTAAAGAAGACACATACACATCAATTCACATAGAAGAATATGAGTGTGAAGCAAGAGACACAAAACTAGGGCCTGAAGAAATAACAAGAGAAATTCCAAATGTTGGGGAAGATGCTTTAAAAAATCTTGATGAAAACGGAATTATTAGAATTGGGGCAGAAGTTAGAGCAGGAGATATTTTAGTTGGAAAAATAACACCAAAAGGAGAAACAGAGCTAACATCGGAGGAAAGACTATTAAGAGCAATATTTGGAGAAAAAGCAAAAGAAGTTAGAGACACATCACTAAGAGTTCCACACGGAGAATATGGAATTGTTAAAGATGTTAAGGTTTTCACAAAGAAAAATTGTGATGAATTGTTGCCTGGTGTTAACATTGTTGTTAGGTGTTATATAATTCAAAAAAGAAAGATTAGTGTTGGAGATAAAATGGCTGGAAGACATGGAAATAAAGGTGTTGTTTCGCATATTTTGCCACAGGAAGATATGCCGTTCTTGCCAGATGGAACGCCACTTGACATAGTTCTTAGTCCTTTGGGGGTTCCTAGTCGAATGAATATAGGGCAGGTTTTAGAGGTTCATTTGGGAATGGCAGCAAAGGCGCTTGGTTGGAAGGTTGCAACTCCTGTTTTTGATGGAGCAAGAGAAAGTGAAGTTTGTGAACTTTTAAAACAAGCAGGGCTCAATGAAGATGGAAAAACAATTCTTTATGATGGAAGAACAGGAGAGCCTTTTGATAAACCAGTAACTGTTGGATATATGTATTTTTTAAAGTTACACCATTTGGTAGACGACAAAATTCATGCTCGTTCTACAGGGCCATATTCACTAGTTACACAACAGCCACTAGGAGGAAAAGCTCAATTTGGAGGTCAAAGGTTTGGAGAAATGGAAGTTTGGGCGCTTGAAGCATATGGAGCGGCGCATACTTTGCAAGAAATTTTAACGGTTAAGTCGGATGATATTTCAGGAAGGGTTAAAACATATGAAGCAATAGTAAAAGGAAAGAACATTCCAAGGCCGGGTGCACCGGAAGCTTTCCATGTTTTGGTTAAAGAGCTTCAGTCTTTAGGGCTTAGCATAAGGGTTTTTGATGATGAAGGAAACGAAGTAGATTTGAAAAAGTCTTTAAGATATGATAGTGGTGTTGAACTTGATGGTGTTGAAGAAAACAAAGAAATGCCGGAAGAAAAAGATTTTAATGAAGAGTCTTCAATATTGGTTGAAAAAGGGCAGGAATTTTAGTTTATAAAAGATTTCTATTTTTAAAAGAAAGGAAAAGAATAAATGGAATTTGGTGATTTTAGTTCAATAAAAATAGATTTAGCATCTCCAGATCAAATTCGACAATGGTCTTGCGGGGAGGTTAAAAAGCCAGAAACAATAAACTATAGAACATTAAAACCAGAAAAAGAGGGTTTGTTTTGTGAAAGAATTTTTGGGCCTATAAAAGACTGGGAATGTAACTGTGGAAAATATAAAAGATTGCGATATAAAGGAAAAGTTTGTGAACGTTGTGGAGTTGAAGTAACCAATTCAAATGTTCGAAGAGAAAGAATGGGGCATATAGAATTAGCAGCGCCAGTTTCACATATATGGTATTTTAAAGGAATTCCGTCTAGAATAGGGCTTTTGTTAGATATTTCTCCAAAAAGGTTGGAAGAGGTTTTATATTTTGTTAAATATATTGTGGTAGACCCAGGAGACACAGAACTTGAAACAGGGCAAATTTTAACAGAGCAAGAATATGCAGATATGTATGAAAGATATGAAGATGACTTTGTTGCAAAAATGGGAGCGGAAGCAATTAAAGAACTTTTGCAAAAGATTAATTTAAAAGAGCTTTATGACGATTTAAAAAAGAAGATTGAAACATATGCAGGGCAGAAAAAGGTTAAAGCAATTAGAAGGTTTGATATTATAAAGGCGTTTTTAAATAGCAAAAATAAGCCAGAGTGGATGATTTTGGACGTTATTCCTGTTATTCCGCCGGATTTGCGCCCTATGGTTCAACTAGATGCTGGAAGGTTTGCAACTTCCGATTTAAACGATTTATATAGAAGGGTTATTAATAGAAACAACAGGCTAAAAAGGCTTTTGGAATTAAATGCACCGGATATAATAGTTCGTAACGAAAAAAGAATGCTTCAAGAATCTGTTGATGCTTTAATAGACAATGGAAGAAGAGGTCGTTCGGTTACAGGGCCAAATAATAGGCCGCTAAAGTCTTTGTCGGATATGTTAAAAGGAAAACAGGGGCGTTTTCGTCAAAATCTTTTGGGTAAACGTGTTGACTATTCTGGTCGTTCGGTTATTGTTGTAGGGCCAGAGCTTAAAATGTATCAATGTGGTCTGCCAAAAGAGATGGCTCTTGAACTTTTCAAACCATTTGTTATGAAAAAACTTGTTGAAAAAGGAATAGCTTCAAATATAAAAAGTGCTAGAAAGATGATTGAAAGAGGAAATGTTAGGGTTTGGGATTGTTTAGAAACAGTAATTAAAGGAAGGCCGGTTTTGTTAAACAGAGCTCCAACTCTTCATAGACTTGGAATACAAGCTTTTGAGCCGGTTTTGGTTGAAGGAAAGGCATTAAAACTTCATCCACTTGTTTGTACGGCATATAACGCAGACTTTGATGGAGACCAAATGGCTGTTCACCTACCACTTTCAATTGAAGCGCAAACAGAGGCAAGGTTTTTAATGCTTGCTGCACATAATCTTTTAAAACCATCCGATGGAAAACCTGTTGCTGTTCCAACAAATGATATGGTTTTGGGGTCTTACTATTTAACAATTGAGCGAGACAACCAAAAAGGTGAAGGAAAGGTTTTTAGAGATTTTGATGAAGTTATTATGGCCTATAATGAAGGGTATATAACACTGCACGCAAAAATAAAAGCAAGGGTTACAAAAGAAATTGATGGAAAGTTAAAAAGCAGATTAATAAACACAACAGCAGGTAGAATAATTTTTAATAGGTTTATACCACAAGATTTAGGTTTTGTAGATCGTAGTGGAGCCGACACAATGTCTTTGTTTGGGCTTGAAATAGATTTCAAAGTTGGAAAAAAGCAGCTAGAACAAATTGTTTCTCGTTGTATTGAGCGTCATGGAGTTGAAAAAACCTCTAGAGTTTTAGATAAAATAAAAGAGATGGGCTTTAAATATTCAACAAAAGGAGCAGTAACTGTTGGTATATCTGATGCTGTTATTCCTCCTCAAAAGCAGCAACTTTTAAATGAGGCAGATGAACAGATTTCAAAGGTTGTTAGCCAGTTTAAAAGAGGGTTAATTTCGGATGATGAACGATATGGCAGGGTTATAGATATTTGGAACACAACAACAGAAAAAGTTTCAAAAGCGTTAACAGATAACCTAGATGAAGATAACCCAATTTTGATGATGGCGGATTCTGGGGCTCGTGGATCGGTTAACCAAATAAGGCAGCTAGCTGGAATGAGAGGATTAATAGCAAACACATCTGGGGCAACAATAGAAATTCCAATTAAAGCAAGCTATAGAGAAGGGCTTAATATTTTGGAATATTTCATTTCTTCAAGGGGAGCAAGAAAAGGTTTAACAGATACAGCTTTAAGAACAGCAGACTCAGGATATTTAACAAGAAGGCTTGTTGATGTTGCACAGGAAGTTATTGTTCGTGAGGTTGATTGTAAAACTCATAACGGAATTGAAGTTTATGAAATAAAAGATGGAAATGAAGTTTTTGAAACATTAAAAGAAAGATTAATAGGAAGATTTGTTTGTGAAGATGTTAAAGATCCAACAACAGGGGAAGTTTTGGTTTCAACCGAAAAGATGATTTCAATAGCTGATGCTGAAAAAATAGTAAAAGCTGGAATTGAAAGGGTTAAAATAAGATCTGTTTTAACCTGTGAAGCAGAGCTTGGGGTTTGTTCTAAATGTTATGGTGTTAATCTTGCAAGAAATGATGTTGTTGCAATAGGAGAAGCAGTTGGAACAATTGCGGCGCAGTCAATAGGAGAGCCTGGAACACAGCTCACAATGAGAACATTCCACACAGGAGGAATAGCGTCTTCTGAAGATATAACGCAAGGTTTGCCGCGTGTTGAAGAGTTGTTTGAATGTAGAAGGCCAAAATATTCGTCAATAATAAGCGAGGTTTCAGGAAAGGTTCGAATGGAAGAAATAAAGCATATCAGACATATTTTTGTTTTGGAGTCATCAGGAGAGGAAAAAGAATATCCAATTCCGTTTGGATTTAGGATAAAGGTTAGAGAAGGGCAAGAAATAATGGCAGGAGATCCTCTAACAGAAGGGCCAATAAACCCTTATGATGTTTTGGCTGTTAAAGGTGAAGAAGCGGTTCAAAACTATTTAATATTCGAAGTTCAAAAAACATATAGACTTCAAGGGGTTGATATAAACGATAAACACATAGAGGTTATAATAAGGCAGATGATGCGAAAGGTTAGGGTGTTAAATCCTGGTGTTAGTGAACTTGTTGGAGGAGTTAACATAGATCGAAACGAGTTTTTTAAGGTTGTTAAAGAGCTAAGAGAAAAAGGTGTTAAAGAAGAAGATATGCCAACTTTTGAACCTGTTTTGTTAGGAATAACAAAAGCATCACTAGCAACAGATAGCTTTTTGTCTGCTGCTTCTTTCCAAGAAACGACACGTGTTTTAGCAGATGCAGCAGTTAATGGAAAGGTAGATCCATTAATAGGGTTAAAAGAAAATGTAATAATAGGTAAGTTAATTCCAGCAGGGACAGGACTTCCTTGCTATCAAAAGGTTGAAGTTAAAAAAAAGATGGTTTAATTTTGTTGACAAAGTCTATTAAAAAGTGATATAATTCTTATCGTGTTATTTTACAAAGGAAATTGCATATAAAAAGCAATTTTTTGGATATATAAAAAATAAAGAAAGTTAAAAATATAAAAGGGGTGTAGTATGCCAACATTTAATCAGTTAGTTAAAAAAGGGAGAAAAAGAAAAACATCAAAATCTAAATCTCCAGCATTAGGACTATCGTATAACGTAATTAGAAAAAGAACAGTTAAGAGTAATTCGCCACAAAAAAGAGGAGTGTGCACAGCGGTTAGAACAAGCACACCAAAAAAACCAAACTCGGCTTTAAGAAAAATAGCTAGGGTTAAGCTTTCAAATGGGCTTGAAGTAACAGCATATATTCCAGGAGAAGGCCACAATCTTCAAGAACACAGTGTTGTTTTAATCCGTGGAGGACGTGTTAAAGACCTGCCAGGTACAAGATACCACATAATTCGTGGTACGCTAGATTCACAAGGAGTGGCAAACAGAAAGCAAGCACGTTCTAAATATGGAGCAAAGAGTCCAAAGGCTTCTAAATAAAAATAAATAGAAAATGGAGGGAAAAAGGTGCCAAGAAAAGGAAATATTCCAAAAAGAGATGTTTTAGCAGATCCTTTATATAATTCAAAATTAGTAACTCTTTTAATAAATAACGTTATGTTAGATGGAAAAAAAGGGATTGCACAAAAAATAGTTTATGGAGCATTTGATATAGTTAAAGAAAAACAAGGAAGAGACCCATTAGAAGTTTTCCAGGAAGCAATGGAAAACATAATGCCTGTTTTAGAAATAAAAGCAAGGCGTGTTGGGGGAAGTGTATATCAGGTTCCAATTGAAGTTCGCGCAGAAAGAAGGCAAACGTTAGGGTTGCGTTGGGTTGTTTTATATGCAAGAAAGCGCGGCGAAAAAACAATGAAAGATAGGTTAGCAGCAGAAATTTTGGATGCGCTAGAAAACACAGGTGGAGCATGCAAAAAAAGAGATGAAGTGCATAAAATGGCAGAAGCAAACAAAGCATTTGCACACTATAGATGGTAGGAATAAGTGAATAAAAAATAAAAAAGCAGGAAAAATTTAAAATATAATAAAGTTAAAAACTAAAATTAGGAGGATAAAATGGATAAGAGAGGGCCAAAGGATGTTTCACTAAAAAACACCAGAAATATAGGAATAATGGCTCACATTGATGCTGGAAAAACCACAACAACAGAGAGAATATTATATTACACCGGAATAAACCGTAAGATGGGAGAAACCCACGACGGTGCGGCAACAATGGACTGGATGGAACAAGAGCAAGAAAGAGGAATAACAATAACATCAGCAGCAACAACATGTTATTGGAGTCATAGTGAATATATTGGAGACCAAAAAGAAATGGAGAAAAACAGACACAGAATAAACATAATAGACACTCCAGGGCACGTTGATTTTACTGTTGAGGTTGAAAGATCTTTGAGGGTTTTAGATGGTTCGGTTACTGTTTTTTGTGCTAAAGGTGGGGTTGAGCCGCAGTCTGAAACTGTTTGGCATCAGGCAGATAACTACAAAGTTCCTAGAATGGCTTATGTTAACAAGATGGACATCATGGGAGCAGATTTTTATAATGTTTTACAGATGATGAAAGACAGATTAAATGCAAATGCAGTTGCAATTCAGCTTCCAATAGGAAAAGAAGACGAATTTTGTGGAATCATCGATCTTGTTAAAATGCATGCAGTTATGTATAAAGATGACCTTGGAAAAGATATTGAATATGTTGATATTCCAGAAGATATGGAAGATCTAGCATCTGAATATCGTCTAAAGCTTTTAGAAGCTGTTGCTGAAGTTGATGAAGAACTAATGGAAAAATATCTAGAATCGGAAGATTTAACAGAACAAGAAATAAAAAGAGGTTTAAGAAAAGGAACAATTTCAAATGAGATAGTTCCTGTAACATGTGGAACTTCCTATAAAAACAAAGGGGTTCAGCATCTATTAGACGCAATTGTAGACTTTATGCCATCTCCAATTGATATACCTCCAATTAAAGGGGTTAATCCAAAAACGGGGCAGGAAGAAGAAAGGCCATCATCGGATGACGAGCCTTTTTCGGCATTAGCTTTTAAAATAGCAACCGACCCATTTGTTGGAAAGCTTTGTTTTTTTAGGGTATATTCTGGAAGTGTTACAGCAGGAACAACGGTATATAACACAGTTAAAGGAAATAGCGAAAGAATAGGAAGAATTCTTCAAATGCACTCAAACAATAGAACAGATATTGAAGCGGTGCACGCAGGAGATATTGCAGCAGCGGTTGGTTTAAAAAACACAACAACAGGAGACACATTGTGTGACCCAGCTCATCCAATAATATTGGAATCTATGGAATTTCCAGAGCCTGTTATTAGTTTGGCTATTGAACCAAAAACAAAAGCGGGTGCAGAGAAAATGGGTATTGCACTTGGGAAACTAGCAGAAGAAGACCCAACCTTTAAAACATACACAAACCCAGAAACAGGGCAAACAATAATTGCAGGAATGGGAGAATTGCACCTTGAAATTATTGTTGATAGACTTTTAAGAGAGTTTAAGGTTGAAGCGGATGTTGGAGCACCGCAGGTTTCATATAAAGAAACAATAAAAAAAGCTGTGGATGTAGACCATAAATATGCAAGGCAGTCGGGTGGACGTGGACAATATGGACATGTTAAACTTCATGTTGAGCCAAACGAATCTGGAAAAGGATATGAATTTATAAATAAAATTGTTGGAGGAGCTATTCCAAAAGAATATATTCCGGCGGTTGATGCTGGAATTAAAGGAGCTATGCAGGCAGGGGTTTTAGCAGGATATCAGGTTGTTGACGTTAAGGTAACACTTTATGATGGATCTTTCCACGAGGTTGACTCTTCCGAAATGGCATTTAAAATTGCTGGTTCGCAAGCGTTTAAAGAAGCAATGAAAAAAGCAAATCCGGTTATTTTAGAGCCTATAATGAAGGTTGTTGTAATAGTTCCTGAAGAATATATGGGAGACGTTATTGGAGATTTAAATTCAAGGCGTGGACAGGTTGAAGGAATGGATCCAAGAAATGGTTTGCAAGAGATTCGTGCAAAGGTTCCACTTTCTGAAATGTTTGGATATTCAAATGATTTGCGTTCAACAACACAGGGAAGAGGACAGTTTTCAATGGAACCTAGTTGTTATATAGAAATTCCAAAATCTATAGCAGAGAAGATAATTTCGGCAAGAGCTAAAAATTAACATAAAAAAAGCTTGCATAAAATTAATTGTATGATAAAATAAAGTAAAAATGTAAAAAAAATAGGAGGGTTAAGTCAAATGGCAAAAGAGAGTTTTGACAGAAGTAAGGCACACGTTAATATTGGAACCATTGGCCACGTAGACCACGGTAAAACAACATTAACAGCAGCAATAACAAAATATTTAAGTTTAATGGGAAAGGCAAAGTTTGAAGATTATGCAAACATAGATAAAGCACCAGAAGAAAGGGAACGTGGAATAACAATAAACACAGCGCACGTTGAATATGAAACAGAAAAAAGACACTATGCACACGTAGACTGTCCTGGGCATGCTGACTATGTTAAAAACATGATAACAGGGGCAGCACAGATGGATGGAGCTATTTTGGTTGTTTCTTCAACAGATGGACCAATGCCTCAAACAAGGGAACATATTTTGCTTTCTCGTCAGGTTGGAGTTAAAAACATAGTAGTTTTCATGAACAAAGTAGATCAGGTTGATGATGCTGAACTTTTAGATTTGGTAGAGATGGAAATACGTGATCTTTTAAGTGAATATGGTTTTCCAGGAGATGATATTCCAATAATTAAAGGATCTGCATTAAAAGCATTAGAAGCAGGGGATGACCCAAACTTAGATGAATATAAACCAATTAAAGAGTTGATGGATGCAGTAGACAGCTACATTCCAGAACCACAAAGGGAAATAGATGGTCCATTCTTAATGCCAATCGAGGATGTTATGACCATTTCAGGACGTGGAACAGTTGTTACAGGACGTGTTGAAAGAGGAAAATTAAACCTAAATGAAGAAGTTGAAATAATAGGTTTAAGCAAAGAAAGACCAAAAACAGTTGTTACAGGAATAGAAATGTTTAGAAAAACAATGGATTTCACTCAAGCAGGAGATAACTCAGGGCTTTTACTACGTGGGGTTGCAAGAGAAGATGTTCAACGTGGACAGGTTTTGTGTAAGCCAGGAAGTATTAATCCACATACAAAGTTTAGTGCACAGGTTTATATATTAAAAAAAGAAGAAGGTGGAAGGCACACACCATTCTTTAAAAACTATAGACCACAGTTTTATTTCAGAACAACAGACGTAACAGGTGTTATAGATCTACCTGAAGGTGTTGAGATGTGTATGCCTGGAGATAATGTTGATATGAATATAGAGTTAATAAGTCCAATAGCAATCGAAAAAGGACTACGTTTTTCTGTACGTGAAGGAGGAAAAACAGTTGGTTCTGGGGTTGTTACAGAAATTATAGAATAAAAAAAATTAGTTATATTTATATATAAATAAAAACCTATCTGTAGAAATTTACGGATGGGTTTTTTTATATAATTAATTTAGTATTTTTATAATTAGTTAAAAGAAAAACATGATGCAAATAAAAAAATAGATTAAAAAATCTATTTTGAAAATATGATGTAAATAAAAAAATAGACTAAAAAATATGTTTTGAAAAAGAGGATGCAAATAAAATAATAGACTAAAAAATATGTTTTGAAAAATATGATGTAAATAAAAAAATAGACTAAAAAATATGTTTTGAAAAAGAGGATGTAAATAAAAAAATAGACTAAAAAATATGTTTTGAAAAATATGATGTAAATAAAACAATAGATTAAAAAATATGTTTTGAAAAAGAGGATGCAAATAAAATAATAGACTAAAAAATATGTTTTGAAAAAGAGGATGTAAATAAAAAAATAGACTAAAAAATATGTTTTGAAAAAGAGGATGCAAATAAAATAATAGACTAAAAAATATGTTATGAAAAATATGATGCAAATAAAATAAAAATAATAAATTAAATAAAAAATTTATTAAAAATTTTAATTAGTCTTTTTTGTCTAAAAAATGAGTAACTTTTTTTTTAAAATATTAATAAAATATATTATAAATTGATTAAAAAACTTTTAGTTTGGGGAGAATATTAATAAATTAATAGAGTTTTGTTTTAACAATATTTTAAAGAAGGAGTGTGTGAGAGGTGGTTGTAAAAAGAGGAGAAATATATTATGCTGATTTAAGCCCTGTTGTTGGGTCTGAGCAAGGGGGGATTAGGCCTGTTTTAATTGTGCAGAATGATGTTGGCAATAGATATAGTCCAACTGTTATTGTTGCAGCAATTACAAGTCAATATGGTAAAACTAAACTGCCAACTCACATAGAAATAGATGCTAAACTTTGTGGTTTACAAAAAGACTCTGTTGTTTTATTAGAACAGATGCGCACTTTAGATAAAAGTAGATTAAAAGAAAAAGCTGGAGATCTCCCACAAGAATATATGAAACATATTGATGATGCTATTGGTTTGAGTTTGGGGTTAATGATTAAAGAAAGCGTTAAAAACAACATAGAAAAAGTTATGTGATTTATTTAAGGATATGTAATTAATTTTATTTTTATTCTTTTTGTTTGGTAAAAATTTCAGCATAATTTTTAATAATTTATTATGTAATTTCAAAATAATAAATTTAAACAAAAAATGTCCTTTAAGATTTTAATAA
Organism: Oscillospiraceae bacterium; assembly: GCA_902772105.1. Taxonomy (GTDB): domain Bacteria; phylum Bacillota; class Clostridia; order Oscillospirales; family Ruminococcaceae; genus RUG12519. Next base: position 89,018 of record CACXZI010000001.1, read on the forward strand.
AACTTTTAGGATATTTTTACATATTAATGATATGGCATAAATTTGATAAAAATTTAAATATATAAAGTATTAATTAAGTGATAAAAATAAATATATAAAATTTGTTTTATTGAATAGATCATATATAATATAATAAATGGATTTTAAATATATTTATGTCATTATTTTGCATATAACTTACGTAGTTTTTTAGAGTAAAATATGTTTTAAAAAAGTTTATTTTAATATAGATTTGAAAATTTTGAAAATATGTTAAAAGACTATATTTTGAAAGATTTGATGATAAATTTTTAGTATATATTATATCTACAAATAAAAACGAAATCGCTTATTTGAATTTTTAATATTTAAAATATTAACCGAAATTTTGAGGCAAGTATATTTAAATAATTATAAATACAATCTGTAAATTTATTTTTTATTCTGTGAAGTTTAATTTAAAAAATTATATTATATACTTTAATTAAAATAATAATTTAACTAAATTTTGATTGTTTAAACAACTTATAAAATATATTGAAATTTATAATTTATTTTTAAATCAAAAAAATTTTTTTATAAATGTTTTGAAATTTTAGATAAATTTAAAAGTTAGATGGTGCATTTTATTCATATCATAATTTTTGTTAGTGTATATTTTGTTGTGATCTAAATAGTTTTTAAGGTTAAAACAATATTAAGATATTTTTATAAGGAGTTTTAATAGTAGTTTATTTAGATTTAAAAGTATATGTAAATAATATATATTAAAATAATTTATTGATTAAAAGTTTAATAAAATTTTATGTAAATAAAGCTAAATTTAAATATATTTATTTTATTAATTTATAACATATTTATTTATTAATTAATGTTTTTGTTTAAAATAAATAAAGATGAATTATATATGTGTAATCATATATATAAATATGAATTATTCATTTATTATAAAATTCAAATATTTAATTTATTACATAAATATTTATTTATTTTAATTTAAATTTGAAATTTTAAAATTTAAATAAATAATATCAATTTAATTTTATAAATGACTACAAAATATTTTTTTATATTGAGCTTATTTTTATTAATATATTCATGGTAGTTTTTATAATTCAAAATAACGCATATTTTGCAAGATTTAATTTATCTAAATATTTTTTTAATTTAATAAATACTAATTATTTTTAATAAAATATTTAATTTATAATAGATGTTTGCATATTTTTAATTTTAAAATACCTATAGTATAATTAATAAAAGAATTATTATTTAGTATTTTTAGTTTAAAATATTAATTTAAATTTTTTGTTTTTTCAATAGTTTTTTAATGTTTACAAAATAGGCTATAATAACCATGAAAAAAGCCCCCCACCATGCACAAATAGGAGATAAACATATTCCAATATACCCAATAAATGATGACAAAATAAAAGCTCCAATTGTTCGCATTAATAGTTCGCAAAATCCTGCAAGTAGTGGAATTAAAGTTTTGTTTGTTGCTTGAATTAAACTTCTAAATGTTATTAAAATGCACAAAATAGGAAAATTAAAAATAGCAATATCTATATATTGTCTTGCCGCTTTTTTAATTGTTATTTTAGAAATTTCTGTTGTTGATGGGTCGTTTGTTAAAAGATATAGCCCTGTTATTTGATCCCAAAGTAGCATTAAAATTCCACCAAAAACAACACATAAAAAAGCACCAATTATTAATGTTGAACGCGCTCCTTGTTTTATTCTAATGAAATTTTGAGCACCAAAATTTTGGGCAGTGAACGTTGCTGTTGCTGTTGCTAGAGCTATAAAAGAAGCTATTATTAGGTTTTCAACACGCATTGCGATTGCAAACCCTGCTATTATGTCTTTTCCAAATTTGTTCACAGCTTTTTGTAGAAGAATTAACCCAATTCCTGTAACAGAAAATTCAAGCCCCATAGGTATTCCAATTTTTATTTGTGCTAATATATAATTTCTATTGATTTTCCATTCTTTTTTGCTAGGCCACATGAATGGATAGTGTTTATATATAAAAATCAAACATGGAATAGAAGAAATTGTTTGAGCAGCAATTGTTGAAAGAGCTGCTCCTTTTGTTCCCATTTGTAGATATCCAACCGTTAAAAAATCAAAACATATGTTGAGTCCTGCTGAAATAATTAAAAAAATAAGTGGGGTTTTGTTGTCTCCAACACTTCGAAGCATTCCAGAAAATAAATTATATGCAACCTGTGAAAAAGTTCCACAATATGAAATTATTGCGAATGTGTATGCATGTTCAAAATTTTCAGGTGGTGTATCTATTAATTTTAAAATAGGTTTTGTTAACAAAATGCTAACAATTGTTATGAATATTGTGAAAACTATATAAAGATGCATTGAAGTTGCAACCGAAATTTTAATCCCTTTTTTTCTTTTTGCTCCAAATCTTTGTGCTAAAACAATGCAAAATCCATTGCAAGAACCAACAGCAAACCCAAACATAACAAAAGATATTGTTGAAGCGATTCCAACCCCTCCAAGAGCCTGAGGGCCAACAAAAACACTAACAAAAATTGTGCTTATTAAAACATAAAATTGCTGAATTAAATTCCCAATTAAAAAAGGAATTGTGAATGTCGAAATTAGTTTCAAAGGGTTTCCTTTTGTCATATCTTTAACCATAAAAACTATAACCCCTTTAAAAAAACATATATTAAACATATTTAATTTTATTATGGAGCTACTGATCCGACTTGAACGGACGACCTGCTCATTACGAATGAGCTGCTCTACCAACTAAGCTACAGTAGCAACTAAAAATATTTATATATTATATCATAAATAAAAAGTTAGTCAATAAAAAATTTATATTTAATTTTAATTTTTATTTAAAAATATTAAATAATTTTAGAAATAGCTGTAAAATATATTTTATATTAATTTAAATTTAAAATTTTAAAGATATTATTTTATATAAATTGTATTAAATATATTGTTTTAGCTTTTAGTTTTAATTTATTGTAAAATGCTAATTTAAATATATTTAGTAATTATTTTTTTTTAGTATGATTTATAATATTTTTTAAAATATTTTGATATTTTTGGTTTATATTTTGAATTTATATATTTATGAATATTAATAAACTTATTTATATTAATTTAAATTTAATTTATTAAAATAATTTTGGAAAACAAGTTATGTTATTGTTAACGTTAAGAATAATAGTTATTAAATTTTTGCTATAAAAGTTTTAGTTTAATAGCTAAGAATATTTATATTTAAAATTAAATTAAAAGGTTGTTTAAAATTTAAAATATTAGGCAAAACTTAAGTTAATCTTTTAAATTTGAGGAGTTTAAGATGCCTTATAGAACCGATCTTGCAGTTGAAACAAAAAAGAATTTTGGGCCTAAAGACGGAATAGAAAAAAGTGTTAAAAAAGAAGAAGATATAGAAATAATTTCAATTAATATAAAAACAAAAAAAGCTGCAAACGAAGTTAAAAAGCCTGTTGGGAGATACATAACCTTGCAGCATGCAGAAATTTTAAAGTCTTATCATGTTGAAAATGTTGAAGAAATTTTAGCAAAAGAAATACAAAAATTTATTAAAAAAAAAGAAACAGTTCTTTTGGTAGGGCTTGGCAATAAAGAAATCACATCAGACAGCATAGGCCCTTTGGTTTCTAATAGAGTGGTTGTTACACGTCAGCTAGATAAAAATCTAAAAAAAATATTTGGGTTTGAAGATTTAAAGACTGTTAGTTCAATAGCTCCAGGAGTTTTTGGCAAAACAGGAATTGAGTCAACAGAAATAGTTAAAGCTTGTTGTGAAATAGTTAAACCTGAAATGGTTGTTGTTGTTGATGCATTAGCAGCAGCAGATATAAAAAGATTAGGAACAACAATTCAACTAACAAACACAGGAATTTGTCCTGGTTCTGGGGTTCAAAACAAAAGAAAAGAACTATCTAAAAATGTTTTGGGAGTTCCCGTTTTAGCAATTGGAGTTCCAACAGTTGTTGATTTAAAAGATATAAAAAAGAAAGCAAAATCTCAAAACCAAGAACCTATGATTTTAACTCTAAAAAATATAGATTTAGTTGCAAAAAGGAGTGCTAAATTAATTGCAAACGCTTTAAATAGAGCATTTTTTCCAACCCTTGAAAAAGAGGAACTAAAAGCTTTTTATGATTAAAAACAAGTTGTAATATTTTTAACGTTTCACTTCATATTATTAAAAGACAAAGTTTCATTTAAAGGAGTTTTAAATTTGAAAAAATTGTTTTTAAAATATGGAAAATCAAAAACCATAGTAGGCGGGCCTTTAATTATTTTAGCAGGTATATTAATTTTTGTTTTAGTGCCACCACTTGCTAGAGCTTTAAATAAAGTTGCTGTTTTTTCAACTAAAATTAATTTTTTAAAAAATGTTGGGTTTAAAGATTGTTTTAAACAAACAGAGCACGATCAAAGAAATTTTAATGCTTTGCCAGAAAACAAAGAAAATCCTGTTTTTGAAAATAAACAGCCTCAAGAAGATGAAAAAGGGCCAATTGTTAGACGTCAATTTGAGCCATTAAAAAGCAATAAATTTGTTAATATTGGTGGAACAGCTTTTGTTCGTAATATGACTTCTTTGCCTAATAACGTTATTACTAACGCAAACAAAAAAAAGCCACCCTTTAATATAACAACAACAACTAAGCCGCAGGTTTTAATATATCACACGCACACAACAGAATGCTATGAACCAGTTGAAAAAGATATGTATGAAAAAAAGGTTCCAACAAGGTCTAAAGATTCTAATTTAAATGTTGTTGGGGTTGGAAATGAAATTGTTAAACAACTAGAGGTTCGCGGAATTAAAACAATTCATGACACAAAAATTTATGATGACCCGGCGTATAGCGGAGCTTATGATAGAACAAATGCTATGATTCAAAAAACATTAAGAGAAAACCCAGATATTAAGGTTGTTTTAGATATTCATAGAGATTCTATGACAAATCAACAAAAACAAAGAATAGCACCAGTAACAACAGTTAACGGAAAAAAGGTTGCACAACTTATGATTATTTCTGGATGTGATAATGGAACTGGTAACTATAAAACATATGAAAAAAATCTTGCTTTTGCATGTGGGCTTGAAAACCAAATAGAAAAAGATTTCCCTAAATTAACAAGGCCGGTTTCTTTTAAATATAAGCACTACAACCAAAGTTTAAGCCCGGGTGCGCTTTTGGTTGAAATTGGAAGTCAAGCAAACAGTGTTGAAGAAGCAAAACTTTGTGGAACATATTTTGGAACATCTCTTGCAAATTACCTTATAAAATCGAGGGTTTTGGTCGATTTAAAACCAAAAACTATTACTTCAAATAAATCAACACAAAAAAATCAGCAACCTAAAAAAAAAGAACTACTATTTTGAATAATAAAGGAAAGAAAAAAGAAATACAAAAAAAGGCAGGTAAAAAGAAATGAAGTATAAAATAATATTGATGTTAAAATCTTTTGGAATTACGGTTTTCATATTAACTTTTTTAAGCGCAATGCTAATCACATTAAACGAAAACAAAAAGAAAATCGATGGGCAGGGAGTTGCCGTCTATTTAAATAAAGATTCATTATGTGTGCGGCATGGCAGAAAAGAAATAAAGATGGAGCCAGATAAAAAAGAGATTGGTAATTTTGTTAATTGTTGCTACAAAAATTCTTTTGTTTTGCCTTTTCCTTTTAATTTTATGGTTTTTTCGAAGAGGTTTTTGGATGATTTTAAATTGTAGGAGGTGAGTTTTTTGAATAGGAACAGAATTTTTATTTTTCTTTTGAGTGTTCTTAGTTTTTTAACAATTTTTTTAACTCTTACGTTGTTCACAAGATATAAAGCTTCAACATACGAAGAAAATTTTAAGCATTATAAAAAGCTTTCTAATAGTGTTTTGCCGCTTAAAGTTATGGAAAAAGCTTTAAAAGAAGATATAAATTCTAATAATGAAAATAAAAAAGCTAAATTTGTAACAATTGTTAGTCTTTTAGCTGCAAAATATTATGGTGATTGGGAAAAGTATGACGAAAAAGATCTTAACGAAATTGTTGAAAAACTAAACGAAGGCCAAAAAGAAGAAGAATTAGCTCATCTTTACAATAACTATTCATATTTTAAAAATTTTTATGAGGCTTTGTTTTGCGAGCTTATTGGAAGATATAAAATTTCTAAGGATATTGAAACTAGAGGCCAGGAAGAAATTATTTTTGAAGAAAAATATGGGTTAAAAGCATATTCGCCAATAGCGTATGGATATAAAATTAGTTTTTGTAGTGATTTTGACAATGAGATTAATTTTTCTAAGCAAAAAGGGCATTTTGGTAATGACATAGCGGTTAAAAAAGGTGTTCCTTTTGTTGCTGTTGAAAGCGGAGTTGTTTCTAAAACATATAAAGATAAAAATATATATAAGCTAGAGTTAAAAAGTTTTGATGGAAAAAGAACCTACATATATTCAAATTGTGATAGTAAAAAGCCATTTGCAGATGAAATAAAGGAAGGAACAATTGTTGCTGGTGGGCAACTTTTAGGGTTTGTTGGTGATGATAATTGCTGTAAAAAAGGTGGATCTCAAATTTTAAACTGCCCCTATTTACATTTTGGAATAAAGATAAAAGTTAAAACTAAGGATAATGAAGAAATAGAAGTTTATGTTGATACATATAATATTTTAAAATTTTTAGAGCATCATAAATCGGCACTCAGTAAAGATAAAGATGGGTTTTATCTAAAACATATTTTTAAAGATGAAGTTTTTGAAAAGAACTATTAATAAAACCGTCAACATATTCTAAATGTTTACGTAAACGTTGACACAAATAAATTACTAATAGTATACAGAATGAATCGATATTAAACATATTAAAATATATCGGAATTAAAAATATAAATAATTACTGTCAATATAATTTATATAAAAGATTTTAGTAACAGTTTTTATGCAAGAGATATATTATAGAAAATGTTAGGTATATTTTTTAAAAGTAGTTTAAGCCACAGAATAAAATTAAGTTTTAATATATTTAACCTAAAGTAGATTTAATGGGTGATTTAAATGTTGGTTTTATAATAAAAAAAATAAATGTGATAGTTTTAACCTATAATATATGTTATTTATTTTGTTCACAGCTTTATATTAAAGCTAAGATAATTTAACTTAGAAACGTTTTACTATTAGTAATTTGTTATGCAATTCTGTAAACACATTTACGTAAACGTTTATTGTTATATTATCAACTTAGTTTATTTCTTCAATTGAGAAGTTATTGTAATCTATTTTAGTAAGGTTATTGTTGCAGGAGATTAAAAGGTGCCCCAAAGGCATTAAATTTAAAGCTTTTCCAAAAAATATTTCGCCGGTTTTTAGGTTAAAAATTTTAATGTTTTTTCCGATGGTCTGGCAGTTTTTTTCATATAGATCTATTAAATTTTTTTCATTATTTTTGTCTTCAACCAGTGTTTTAAAAAGGTTGTCGAAAGTTTCAACAAAAACATTCAAAAAATCTGTTGGAACTATTTTTATGTTAGTTTTAGAAAAAATAGACGTTGCTTTTAAAAGGCTTAAATTCATTAGTTCTTCCTCGGTTGAAAGAATGTTTGTTCCAACACCAATTACAATGTTTGCTGTTTTGTTTAAAATTTTGCTTTCACATAAAATTCCTGCTATTTTTTTGTTTTCAATTAATATATCGTTAAACCATTTTATTTTGCAGACATTAACAGAAAATTTTTCAGCTGTTTGTATAAAACAAATTGCTGTCATTATTGGAATTTTTATAAGGTAAGACAAATCAATTTTTTTTAGCAAAATAGAAAAAGCAAGTGTTTTTTGCGGGATAGATTTAAATGTTCTTTTTTTTGTGCCCCTTCCTTTTGTTTGGTTTAAAGTTGCAATAATTGTTTTGTCTTCTAAAATATCTTGGTTTTCTAAAACAAATGTGTTTGTGCTTTCTATTTCATCTTTCCATATTATATTATATTTCAGTTTGATGCTAGAGTTCATAGTGTTTCTCCTTCTTATAAATATTTACGGTTTTGTGACATAAGCTTAATATATAACAAGAATTAAAATATTTCAACTAAAAGTTTTTTAATAACTGTAAATATGTTGATATCAACGTTTACGGTTTTGGTTTATAAAAAATAAAATTTGATTTTATGGTTAGTTTTATGTACACTATATTTAGTGAAAAAAAAATAAAAAGGGGTGGGATATTATTGTTTAAAATTAAAAAATTAGAAAAAGGATTAAATTACTATTGTCATGTTAATGAAAAATTTAAATTTAATATAATAACTTTAAATTTAATTGTAGAATTAAATGAAAAAAATGCTGCTCAAAATGCTGTTCTTGCTTCGGTTTTGCGGCAAAGTTCTAATAAATATAAAACTAACAGAGAACTTGGTAATAAATTAAGAAGTTTATACGGAGCGGATTTTTTTTGCGATGTTAAAAAGGCAGGAAACCGACAGATTATAGTTTTTGGAATTGAAGTTTTGGATGATGATTTCGCTCTAGAAAAAGAAGAACTTTTAAAAGAGGCTGTAAATCTTTTGTTTGAAGCAATTTTCAATCCTAAAATAGAAGATGAAAAATTCACTAAAGAAGCTGTTGAAATAGAAAAAAAAGATTTAATAGAAGTGGTGAAAAGTGCATATTCCGACAAAAGACAACACGCTTTTAAACAAGCAATCAAAACTTTGTTTGAGGGAGATGTTTTTGCAATCGACAAATTTTCTAGTTTAAAAAGGTTGGAAGAAGTTGAAGAAAAATGGTTATATAAAAGTTACATAAAGCTTTTAAAAGAAGCAGAAGTTTTAATTTCGTTCGTTGGCCCAAAGGAAAGATTTATTTGTTTAGAGGAAATTTTTAAAGCTTTTTCAAATTTTAAAAAAGGTGATTTTAGAGAAATTGAAAAAAAAGAACATTTTATTTTCAAAAATTTTAAAGAAAAGCAGGAGATTGATAATTTAACTCAGGCAAAATTGGTTGTTGCATTGTCGAAAAAAGAAAAAGAAAAGATAAATATTGATGATGAAATAGCAATTGAGATGATGAACTATGTTTTTGGTGGAACTGCAACCTCACTTCTTTTCACAAATGTTCGTGAAAAAGAGAGTTTATGTTATTTTTGTCGGTCTATTTACAATGAGTATTATGGTGTTATTTTTGTCGAGAGTGGAGTAGAAATAAAAAATGTCGAAAAAGCGTATAATTCTATTTTAGCTGAGTTTGAAAAGATAAAAAGAGGTGAATTCACTGAGGAAGATATAAATAAAGCTAAAAGCACAGTGGATGGGGCATATCGGTTTATTTTTGATAATGAAGATAAGGTGCATACATATATTTTAAGTTGTTTTTTAACCGATGTTTATTTGTTGCCAGAAGAGAAAATTAAAAAATTGCAGAATGTAACAAAATCCGACATAATAAAGGCTGCTAATAAATTTACAGTTAGTTTAAAATATGTTTTAAAAGGGGTGGAAAACAAATAATGGAAAAAAATATTGTCGAAATAAAAAGGTTAAAGGAAAATTTTGCTATTTTGAAAAACAAAAGTGGGTTAACTATTATTTTAAAACCGATGCAAAATTTTTCTAAGTCTGTTGCGGTTTTTTGCACAAGATTCGGTTCTATTGACAGAAAATTTAAAAAGCAAGGTGAAAAAGAATTTAAAACTGTTCCGGATGGTGTTGCGCATTATTTGGAGCATAAACTTTTTGAAAATGAAGATGGGTCAATAACTTTTGAACTTTACGCAAAGGAAAAAGCTTTGGCGAATGCGGGTACTTCTTTTGATAGCACTTACTATTATTTTGCTAGTCCGCCTGAAACATTTATCAATGCGTTGAAAATTTTGTTGGATTTGGTGCAAAAACCCTATTTTACTGACGAAAATGTCGAAAAAGAAAGAGGAATTATAGGACAAGAAATAAGCATGGGGGAGGATGATCCTTTTTGGAAGACTTTTTTTGGCTGTTTAAAAGGACTTTATCATAACAGTTCAATAAAATTAAGGATTGATGGAAGTATTGATTCTATTGCAAAAATCGATAAAAAAGTTCTGTATGATTGCTATGAAAATTTTTATAACCCTAACAACATGGCATTGATTTTAGTTGGAAATTTCAAAGAAGAAGATGTTTTAAATTTGTTGAAAATTGAGTTAAAAGAAAAAGAACCAGTTTTTGTTGATAGATTTGTTGAGAATGAGCCGCAAGATATTGTCGAAAAATTCAGTATTATGAAAATGTCGGTTAAAATGCCGATTTTTGCGATAGGTTTTAAAATTTCTCCTAAAAAAGGCAATGAAGCTTTAAAATTTAAAGTTGGTTTTAAGATTTTGTATGAAATTTTATTTGGAGAAGGTTCTTCTTTATATGATTTGTTCTATAAAAAAGGGTTGGTTGTAGGAGCAGAATTAGATTGGGAACTTTTGGCTGGAGAAAATCATTTTGCTATAATACTAATGGGAGAATCCGAAAACCCTAGAAAAGTTTTAGATGAAATTTCCCGGGAAATAGAAAAGAAAAAAGTTGAAGGAATAGATAAAAATCAATTTGAGTTGGTTAAAAAAATTGTTTATAAAGATTTGGTTGAACAGTTTAGCAAGCCGGAAAAATTAGCAAGTTTTATGTCGGATTGTTTTGTTGAAAATGTTGAAATTGCTGATAAAGTTGAATTAATAGCAAATATAAAATTAGAAGATGTTTTAGATTGTTTAAGAGAGATAGATTTAAATAGAGTTAATTTAGCTGTAACGGAGCCGTTTGATAACTAATAATATATCAAAGATGAACAAAAGCAAGCAACACATGAAGATGAGCCAGTGATTCCAACATTTTCTTCTGTTGTTGCTTTAATGTTTATTTGGTTTGGGTTTAGGCTTAATGTTTTAGCTAAATTTTGTCGCATTTTTTCATTAAAAGGAGAGATTTTTGGCTGTTGTAAGACTATAGTTAGGTCTATGTTTGATATCGAAAAATTTTTCTTTTCTAACATAGCTTTAACTTTTTCTAAAAGTATTAGGCTGCTTATGTTTTTATATTGGTCGTCGGTGTCTGGAAAATGATATCCAATGTCGCGCATTCCGGCGGCCCCTAAGAGTGAATCTATTAAAGAATGTGTTGCAACGTCAGCATCTGAATGACCTAATAAGCCCTTTTCAAATGGAATTTTTTCTCCACAGAGTATAAATGGTCTATTTAAAACTAGTTTGTGTAAATCATATCCATGTCCTATTCTAAACATATTTTCTCCTTTTTCAAGTTATTTTAAACTATAAATGTTGATGTAAACGTTGATATAAACATGTTTACGATATGGTAATATTTTTTTCAAAAGACATTAAAAATTCGGCATATTTTAAATCTTCTTTTGTAGTTATTTTAAAATTTTTTTTTGAAGATTCAATAATTGTAACTTTTTCATTTAATTTCTCAACCATTTCGCTGTCATCAGTGCATTCAAATCCTTTTTTTTCAGCGTTTTTTAAGGCGTGTTCATAGAGTTTTGCCGAGAAAGCCTGAGGTGTTTGGGCTAAAAACAAATTTTGTCTATCGATAGTTTTTTTTATTTGTCCATCCGTAGTAAATTTAACAGTGTCAACAACCTTTGTTGCAAGAATTGCGGCATTAGTTTTTTTTACAGTTTGTATTAATTCTAAAAGTTTCTTTTTGTCGAAAAAAGGTCTAGCAGCGTCATGAATCAAAACAATATCCTCGTTTTTATTGTTTTGGATTCCGAACAAAAAAGCGTTTTTAACACTTTCTTGGCGAGTTTTTCCTCCTTCTACAAAATGTATATTTTTTTCGTAATTTTTTAATATTTCCTTAACTTTTTTTATATCGTTTTTTGTTGTTGAAATGATTATTTTTGGAATACCACATTCTAAAAATTTTTTTACAGAAAGTTCTAAAATGTATTCTCCCTTAATTTTTAGAAATTGTTTTTTGATATCACCAAATCGGTGTCCAAGTCCAGCTGCAGCAATGATCCCAAACATTTTTTCTCCTGCTTTCATTTTTATTTTATTATAACACAAAAAATTTACAAATAAAGTGTTGACTAATCACAAAAAAAGATGTAAAATTTAGTTGTGATGATTTTAGGTGTTTTTGTCATAAGGAGGGGTTTTTGGATGGATTTTAAAAAAGGGAACTGGAACGAAGAAATTGATGTTAGAGATTTTATTGTTCTTAACTACACGCCCTATGATGGTGATGAAAGTTTTTTAAAAGATGCTAGCGAGCGCACAAAAAGACTTTTTGAGAAGGTTTATAAACTGATTTTAAAGGAGCGAGAAGCTGGCGGAGTTCTTTCAATTGATACAAAAACCATTTCAAACATAAACGCATACGAGCCGGGTTACATAGAAAAAGATTTGGAATCTATTGTTGGTTTGCAAACGACAAAACCTTTGGAACGTGCGATAATGCCTTATGGTGGAATTCGAATGGTTAAATCATCCTTAAAAGCTTATGGCCAGGAGCTAGACCCTTCAATAGAGGAAATTTTCAGGCACAGGAAAACTCATAATGATGGTGTTTTTGATGTATATACAAAGGAAATGAAAGCGGCAAGGCACTACGGAATAATAACAGGTCTTCCTGATGCGTATGGACGTGGACGAATAATCGGAGATTATAGAAGGGTTGCGCTTTATGGTGTCGACAAATTAATTGAAGAAAAAGAAAAAGGGTTGGAGATTTTAGAACCTGCAAATTTTGACGAAGAGACTATAAAAAAACGTGAAGAAATTGCCGAACAGATAAAAGCTCTAAAAGAGTTGGTGGCTATGGCAGGTCGTTATGGTTTTGATATAACAAGGCCGGCGCAAGACACAAAAGAAGCGATTCAGTGGGTTTATTTTGCATATTTGGCAGCTGTTAAAGATCAAAATGGGGCGGCTATGTCTTTAGGGCGAGTTTCGACATTTTTAGATATATATGCAGAGAGAGATTTAAAAGAGGGGAGATATAGTGAAGAAGAAATTCAGGAATTTGTCGATCATTTTGTTATGAAGTTGCGTTTGGTTAAGTTTTTAAGAACGCCTGCTTATGATGAATTATTTTCGGGGGATCCAACTTGGATCACTGAATCTATTGGGGGAATTTGTCTTGACGGTCGGCATATGATCACTAAAATGTCTTTTAGGTTTTTGCATACTCTTGAAAATTTAGGGCCAGCACCAGAGCCAAATTTAACTGTTTTGTGGTCTTTAAATCTTCCAAAAAACTTTAAATCTTATGCTAGCTATATTTCGATGCGCACTTGTGCGATACAATACGAAAACGATGATATTATGCGTGTTAAATTAGGGGATGATTACGCGATTGCTTGTTGTGTTTCGCCTATGCGTGTTGGAAAACAGATGCAGTTTTTCGGAGCAAGATGCAATTTAGCAAAGGCTTTATTATATGCAATAAATGGTGGACGAGATGAAATTTATGGAGATCAGGTTGGGCCAAAAACAGAACCTATATTGGGCGATAAACTAGAATATGAAGAAGTTGTTGAAAAATATAAGGTTGTTTTAGATTGGTTGTCGAATTTATATATAAATACATTGAACGTTATACATTATATGCATGATAAATATTGTTATGAGAAAATTCAGATGGCGTTGCACGATGATGAAATAATAAGAACGATGGCTTGTGGAATAGCGGGGCTTAGCATTGTTGCAGATAGTTTAAGTGCAATTAAATATGCAAGTGTATATCCAATTCGTGATGAAAGAGGGATTGTTGTCGATTTTAAAATAGAAGGAGATTTTCCTAAGTTTGGAAACAACGATAAAAGGGTTGATGACATTGCTGTTTATATTGAAAAAGAGTTTATGAAGCGTTTGAAAAAGCAGAAAACATATAGAAATAGCATACCAACAATGTCGATTTTGACTATAACTTCTAATGTTGTTTATGGGAAAAAAACAGGGGCAACGCCAGATGGTCGTGAAAAAGGGGTTCCGTTTGCGCCTGGAGCAAATCCAATGCATGGAAGAGATCAAAGTGGAGCTGTTGCAGCACTCAGATCTGTTTCTAAGCTTTCCTTTGATTATTCTCAGGATGGTATTTCATATACGTTTTCTATGACACCGTCAAGTTTAGGTAAACAAGAAGAGGAAAAAAGAGAGAATTTGTCGTCTCTTTTGGATGGTTATTTTAATGACACAGGGCACCATATCAATGTTAATATATTAAATAGAGAAACTTTATTAGATGCTATGGAACATCCAGAAAAATACCCATCACTTACAATTAGGGTTTCTGGATATGCTGTTAATTTTGTTAAGTTAACCAAAGAACAGCAAAAAGACGTTGTTAGCAGAACTTTCCATAATAGTTTTTAAAATGGGTGAGTTTGGTTGGGTTCATTCTATTGAGAGTTTTTCAACTTTAGATGGGCCAGGGGTGCGTGTGGTTATTTTTTTGCAAGGATGTTTTTTAAATTGTATATATTGTCATAATCCAGATACTTGGCAGCAACAAGTTGGAGGAAAGATTCATTTTAGAGATTTATTTAATAAAATAAAAGAGTACGAAGGGTATATAAAAAATGGAGGTGTCACATTATCTGGAGGGGAGCCTTTGTTGCAGGTAGATTTTGCAAGGAATTTTTTAAATTGTTGCAAAGAAAATCAGTTTCACACAGCAATTGAAACTGCAGGAAGTGTTGAATTAGAAAAATCAAGATTGGTTTTAGAAAAAACAGATCTTTTAATTTTAGATTTGAAGGGTTTGAATGAGGTTGATTGCAAAAAAATATGTAAAATTAAAATTGAAAGAGCAATTGAAATTTTAAAATATTGTGAAAAACAAAAAAAACCAGTTTGGATTCGACATGTTTTAGTTCCTAATTATACATTAAATTATAATAAATTAAAGAATATAGCAAAATTTTTAAAGAAGTTTAAAGTTATACAAAGAGTTGAGCTTTTACCATTTCATAAGATGGGTGAATATAAATGGGAGGAGCTTAATTTTTTTTATACTTTAAAAGAGATAAATCCACCAACAGAGGAAGAAATTAAAAACTGTTTAAAAATTTTTGAAGATGAAGGACTAAAAATATATTAAAATGGTCGAGGTGACAGGATTTGAACCTGCGACTTCTGCGTCCCGAACGCAGCGCTCTACCAAGCTGAGCCACACCTCGATTTTATACTCTTTGTTATAAATTTAAGTTAATATATTAATATTATTTTGGTTTAATAGATAAAATTTTTAGAATTTTTTCACCAAAAATAATCCAAAAGGCATTACTAACAATATTTATAATAATAAAAATAAGTATTATTATGCACATCACAAATTTAAATTTCCCCATTTTTATATTTCTTTCTTTTCTGCGACTTGGCAATAATTCTTTTATTGATAATATTACTATAAATAACCCCAAAACTTCTGGTACAAAAATAAATAAATAACAAACCATAAAATAAGGGCAACAAAAAAATATCAAAAAACTAACAAAAAAACATGAAAAAGTCATTATAGTCGTAATCTTTTTATTTTCTTTTTTTGTAAGAAATGTAGCTAAAACAGTAAAAAAAGCAATAATTACATATAATACTAAAAGTAATTGAGCAGAATTATATTGTATTAAAGGTTTTGCAAATTTTTCAACTAATTTTGTATGATTAATCATTAAAAAGGGCACATTAGCAAATTCAAAATATCTCATAAAAATTTCAGAAATCATACCACAAATTGCTACACTAAACAATGATTTAGACAATATTATGTCGAATAGCTTTTTATTATTTTTAACATCCAAATATATGTATGAAACCCATATTAAAAGCCCATAAAAAATCATTTTTAAACAACCTTTATTTAAATTTTTTATTCTAAATTTATTTAACAATGCTAAATAAAACTAATTTTTCATTTTTGATTTTTTATATATATTCCTATGATGAAATAAAAAATATGTAAACAAATACTAATTATTTTTTGTATTAAATTGTTGTTTCATTTTATTTTATATCACTATATCTACAATGTCAATAAAAATATATTAAAATTAATATATCAATAAATATATTACTAAAAGTATTATTTCTTACAAAAACTTAATCTATAAATTTCTATTTTGTTTTAAACTAATTAAAAATTTTGTAATTTTTTCACCAAAAATTAACCAAAAAATATTCCCTACAATATTTAACAAAACTAAAACAAGAGTAATAATGCATATAACAAATCTAAATTTTCTTGCCTTTATGTTGTTTTTTTCTTTGTTTTTAGGAGATAAATCTTTCATTAAAGGTATTATTAAAAATAAACCTAAAATTTGCGATGCAAAAATACTAATGTAACAAACCAAAAGGAAAGGACAAAAACAATATATCAAAAATGCGGCTAGAAAAGAGATAGAAGTTATTAAAGTTACGGTGTTTTTGTTTTCTTTTGTTCGCAAAAATGCACCTAAAATTGCAAAGAATATAACAACTATATATAACCCCCTAATTAATTTGGAAGAGTTAATAAAAATTAACGGTTTGTTATATTGTTCGGTTAATAAACTGAAATTATTTAATTTTAACTTCACAATACTATTGAAACGTATAAAACCTTCCACCATAAGAGAAAAAACCGTTAAAGAAAACAGTGATTTAGATAATATTATATTTTTTAAATTTTTTTCTTTTTTAATGTCTAAAAATACAAAGGAAATATATATTAAAAGAGCATAAATAATCATTTTAACTTTAATCTCCCTACTTGATTTATGTTTATTCTACAATATTTTCCTAATAATGTCAACATAATATCAAAAATTTTTCATATTTTCATATATTAATCCAAACAAATTAGATTCAATTCAATATTGTTTATACTATAAGTATTAATCAAACATAGCTTATATTTAAACCTGACAATGACTTTACAATATGTGGTCCAAAAACAGCCCACAAAATGTTTAAAAAAAGATTTAAAGAAACTAAAACCAGAGTTATTATAGAAAAAACAAAATGAACTTTGCCACCTTTTATGTTAATTTCATCTCTTTTACTAGGAGTTAATTGTTTTAATACTGCAATTGTTAAAAAGAGCCCCAAAAATTGCGGAATAAAAATAATTAGTGCACATGTTATACTAAAAGGACAAAACATAAATAAAATATATCCAGCCAAAAAACAAACAAATGTTATGAAAGTCTTTATGTTTTTATTTTCTTTAACTTTTAAAAATGTTATTAGACATATTATAAAAATTGCAATAGCATATAATATAATGAAAAATGAAGAATAATCCATAAAAATCAAAGGTTTTCTCACAACTTTTAGTGCATTAATAACCTCAGCAGAAGAGCCAAAATTATTTTTGATAGCGGTCGTAACATCAGAACTACTACTAAGTGTAACTTTAATAAGGTTGACGAGACTTTTAATCATCACATAGCTTAAATATAGTGAAGTCATTAAGTAATAAACCGAAAAAGAGAAAAGAGACTTGGAAAACATTACGTTTAGTAATTTTTCTTCTTTTCTGGTTTTTAAGAATAGAAATGAAACGTAAATCAACAGACCATAAATTAACAAACCAAACACCTTTTTTCGTTATTATATTTTATCAATTTGAAAATTTGATAGCACAATATCATAAGTCTCTAAAACAGTAATTAAATCGACATTTTAACAGCAGACATCACACGCCTTTGAGTGAACCTTAATAATGAATTTTCTACATTTATACATTTTTGATTGGTCCTTATTAAGATTATTTTTTATGTTCACAAAAATTAAAAAGTAAGTTTGTAAACTAAAAAATCTTTAATTAAAAGTACAACAAAATCGTCGGTTAAAATTTCACACCTCAAACACTGTCTTAACCGAAAAATCACACTACAAATTTTTAACTCACAGTATAAAATTCAATATTTCAAAATCAAACAAAGGAGCACCAAACCTCCTGTAAATGATTAACGCAAATATTATATACCATAGAATTTGAAAAATCAATATAAATTTACAATTTTTTTATTTTTTATTGTGCATATACATATATATAACATAATCGATGCAAAAAACAACCGATGTAGAAAAAATATTTGACATTTTTTTAAAAAAATTTAAATTTTATATAGACAAATTCTTTTTTTTTGTGTATAATGTAAAAATGTTGAAAAAAATTTGAAAGAAAGGAGTAGCCAAATGTTAGAGTTAAAAGGAATAACAAAGGTTTATTACAATAGAAAAGATTCGTCGAAAAGTGTAACGGCGCTTAGGAAAATTAGCATAAAATTTCCAAAACGAGGCTTGGTTTCAATTTTAGGGCCTTCTGGTTGTGGTAAAACGACTCTTTTGAATATTTTGGGTGGTTTAGACAATAAGTATGACGGACAATTTATTGTAAATGGTGTTGATACAAGAGATTTTAGAGCAAAAGATTGGGATGCATACAGAAACAATCATGTTGGGTTTGTTTTTCAGGAATATAATCTAATTCAGCATCAAAATATTACCAAAAATGTCGAATTAGTTTTAACAATAGCTGGTGCACCAAAAATTCAACGAGATGAAAAAACTAAAAAGGTTTTGTCTGACGTTGGTTTGCAAGACAAAATGATGCAGCAACCGAATAATCTTTCTGGTGGACAAAAACAGCGTGTTGCAATTGCAAGAGCTCTTGTTAATGATCCTGAATTGATTTTAGCGGATGAACCTACAAGTGCTTTAGACACTGCAACTTCCGCACAGATTATGGAAATATTAAAAGAAATTTCTAAAACAAAACTAGTTATAATGGTTACGCATAATGTTGAACTTGCAAAAAAATATTCTTCAAGAATAATTAATATTTTAGATGGTGAAGTTAAATCTGATGAAGATTTTGAAAAGTCTGAAGAAAAAGAAGAATTTATGAAAAAACTTCCGCAAAGCTATAAATATGGAAAGTCTAAAATGAAATTTTCCACAGCAGCAACGCTTTCATATAAAAATTTGCTTGGCAAAAAAAGGCGAACTATTTTAACAATTTTAGCGGGATGTATAGGAATTATTTGTCTTTCGGTTATTCTTGGAATTATTAATGGTTCGGTTAATTTTGCTAAGGAATTAAATAATAATCTTTTAAGAAGGCAGCCATATGTAATAAACAAACATAAAGAGGTTTATACTGTGGGTAGTGCTTTGGAAGATATTAAGGAAGCAAAAAGAATAGCGGATGAAGAAGCAGATGAGGCTGAACAAAGTGATGAAATACGAAATCCTGCAAATACTGAGAAAAGGTTTAGTGAAATTGGAAATAAAAGAAAAAATAGAAAGCAAAACATTTTAAATAAAGAATTTCAGACGCATGTTTTATCTTTGTTAGATAAATTTCCAGGAGCTATCGATTCAATAGAAATACCCAGAAATGAAAGGATTGGGTTTTTGTCAAAAGACTCAAAAGGTAAATATATTCAAAAAGATTATTATAAAGAAATGCCATGTTCAAACACTTTGCAAGAGCAATATGATTTGATGGGTGAAAATAGTCGATGGCCAACAAAAAAAGATGAAGTTATAGTTGCGTTAGATGAATATAACCACATGCCTTTAGATCTTATGCGCAGTTTAGGATTAGTAGAAAAAGACAGTTTTAAAGTAGAAGAAATTTTGGGGAAAGAAGTTGGATGTTTTGTTCCATACAATGAGCGATATATAGATGCAGGAAAAAATAAATTTAGAGAAATATCAACAGAAGAAGAATTGCAAAAAGCATATAGTAGTCCAAATAGCATTAAGCTAAAAATAGTTGGGGTTGTTAAACCAAAAAGAGATGAAGGGAATTCTAAAGGAATTCATAAAAAGTTTAGAATGTTCATGACAAGGCATTTAACGTTAAGTAGAGGAATAGTCTACACAAGAGAACTTGGGGATTATATTGAAGAAAATGTTAAAAATTCGAATATTGTTAAGGCACAAAAAGAGTCTAGTGAGCCGGTTTTAGATTCTATGGCAAGACAAGATGGTTTTATGTTTAATGATGATTTGAGGGCAAAGAAACCAAACGAAAAAGAAAAAATAGAAAGAAATTTAGAAGCACTCGGATATAGCGAAAATGTTAGAGCTATATATATTAATATTAAAAATCCTGTTGACTATAAGCAAAAGATAGTAGATTATTTAAACACCTATAATGAAGGAAAAAGTGAAGACCAAACAGTTGAGTTAAGGGATACAGAATATTCTGAAGATTTTGTTAATACTATGAGAACTGTTTGTTTATTCTTAATTTTAACGGTAGGGTTGGCTTCTTTAATTGTTTCTTTAATTATGGTTGGAATATTGGAATTTGTTTCTGTTTTGGAAAGAACAAGAGAAATAGGAATTTTAAAGAGCATAGGAGCGAGAAAAAAAGATATTTCGAATTTATTTAAAGCAGAGTCTTTAATAATAGGATTATTCACAGGGTTAGTTGGGGTAGGAATTGGATTTTTAATATCTATTCCACTTAATATGTTTATTAGAAGTGGTTATGATTTGAGTAATACAACTTTAATTAGCATAGATTTTAAAATTTTAATAGGTTTAACATTGTTTAGTTTAGTTGTTACTTTACTTGCTGGATTAATTCCTGCGGGAATTGCATCAAGAAAAGATCCTGTAAAAATTTTAACCGGCTCTAATAATTAGTTTTGTTAATTAAATTTATATTGTAAAATTTTAGAAATGCTGAGAGTGGCTATATCAAAAAAATTTATTTTATATTGATGTTGTTTACTTTTGGTGTTTTTATTTTTTAATTTAAAATTTTAACTAAGATTGCGTTGTAATTTGTAACTAAATGTAATAGGGTGATTCATAATATTATATATATAAATTAATTTTGTAGTATGTAATGAAATTATGTATAAGCTAAATATTTTAGTAAGTTTTTAAAATTGAAAAGAATTGTAGAAAATTTTATTTGATATATAGTTTTTTGGTTAAAGTGAATTTAAAAATAAATTAATATGTTTTAACTAAAAGGTTAAATTAACAAATTTATAAAATATTTGTTTTGTTAAAATTGTGTTTAAAGCAATAATTAAAGAACATTTGTTATAAATTAAAAAAGTTTTTATTAAATTAATATTTAGTGAAACAATTTATTGTAATTTAGAAGAAAAAATTAAATAACACATATTTTAAAATGTTAAGAGTTAAAAAATTAACGTAGGTTATTAACTTTATTAAATAATAAAAATCAAATTAAAAAACTGGTTTAAAATATAATAATACTAGAATAAATATAAAGCAAACTAAAATTAAAAGTTATTAAATTATATATTTTTAAAATATTATTTAATAATACTATATGTAAATCTTAAAAAGTAGGCTAGTGTTTAGTAATATTTTTAAATTATAGTATATTAAAATGTTAAAAGTTAGAAAATTTTTTTGGTTTTAATAAATATAAAAGTTTTATTTAAATTTTATACTTTAAAATAAAAAATAAAATTTAATATATTAATGTTTAATTAATAACTACATTAAAAATATTATTAAAAAATTGCAAAATAATTGATTAGTAAAAAATTACGAAATTTAAGATTTTTAATTTTAATGAAGAAATTTATTGGTGTCTCTAATGGCTTAAAGGAAAAAAGATTTATATTAAAACTTAAAAAATAATCAATAATTTAAATATAAAAACAAATTAAACTAGGATAAAAATTCAAATTAAAAGATTTTGTTAATAAGTTTAACATTAAAATATAGTTAAAAAATAATTTAAATATAAAAATAAATTAAATTAGGATAAAAATTCAAATTAAAAGATTTTGTTAATAAGGTTAACATTAAAATTTAGTTAAAAAATAATTTAAATATAAAAATAAACTAAGTTAAAAATTCAAAT
>CACXZI010000002.1 GCA_902772105.1 Oscillospiraceae bacterium
AAAAATCTAAAGAAATTAAAGAGCAGGTTCAATGGAAGAACTAAAAAAAGAAATTAGAGATATTCATATAAAGAAACGAAAAAGTATGACATTTTTTGAAAAAGAAGAAAAAGATAAAAAAATATTTAAAAGGTTAATAGATTTAGAAATTTTTAAAGAGGCTGTGTTTATTCTTTCATATGTTTCTGTTAATATTGAAGTAGACACAATTAATTTAATTAAACATTGTTTTGATATTGAAAAGAAGCTTTTTGTTCCTGTTTGTTTTAAAGAAAATTATGGTATGAAATTTTATTTTTTAGGTTCTTTAGAGCAGCTGCATTTTTCAAGTTTTTCTTTGTTGGAGCCAATTCCTAGTGAGAAGAATCTTTTTAAAAATTTGTTATTTAAAAAAACTGTTTGCATTGTTCCTGGTTTTGTTTTTAGTGTTTTAGGGGATAGAATTGGTTATGGAAAAGGTTTTTATGATAGATTTTTAAAAAAATTTGGTGGTGTTAAAATTGGGCTTTGTTATGATTTTAATTTAGAACAAGAGATTATAAAAAATTCTTTTGATGTGCCGGTGGATTTGGTTTTAACAGAAAATAGAACCATAAAGTTAATTTAAAAGTTTTTGGAAGGAAATTTAATTTTGGAAATAAAGAACAAAAAAAATAGAAAAAAAATGATTATGCTTAGAAATATAATAGTTGTTGTTTTTTTTATTTTATCATCTATTTTTAGTTATTTAACTTTTAATGAAATAACATGTGCATTTAAAAAAGAAGGGGTTGAGAAGGTGGTTTTAATCCCTGAAAAGAGTTCTATTTTAAAAATTTCTAAAATATTAAATGATGAAAAAATAATTTCTTCTCCAATATTGTTTCAGATTTATTCTAGGTTTAAAAATTATAAAAATATAAAAAGTGGTAAATTTAAATTAAAAACAAATATGAAATATAGTAATATTATGAAAATAATAACGAATCAAGAAAATGTTATTTATGACGAAAAAATAACACTATTTGAAGGGCTTAATTTCTTCACTTTAAAAGAAAAATATAAAGACAAATTTAATATTAAAATTGAAGATGTTATTAAAGAAATTAATAATGAAGAAAACTATAAAGAGTTTTTGTTTACAAAAGAGTTAAAAAAAGAAAATTTAAAAAATGCTTATTTTAAAATGGAAGGTTTTGTTATGCCGTATACCTACCCAATTAAAGAAAATTCAACTGCAAAATCTATAGCAAAAGAGATTTTAAAAAAATCTAATGAAAAATTTTTGGAATTAAAGGATGATATAAAAAAGGCTAATATGAATATATGGGAAATTTTAACTTTGGCGTCAATTATTCAAGCAGAAACTAGTGATGAAAAAGAGATGAAAAGGGTTTCTAGTGTTTTTCATAATAGATTGAAAATTAAAAAAAGATTGGAGTCGGATGTTACAACTTTATATTCTAAAAAAATTGAAAAAGATATGAAAGAAAAAGGATTAAAAATAGATAGAGAAATAGTTGATGGGTATGACACATATAAAGTTAAAGGTCTTCCTATTGGGCCAATATGCGCTCCAAGTATATCTGCCATTGAAGCAGCTATTAACCCTTCAGATGAAAAGTTTTATTATTTTTATGCTGACCCAAAAACAAAAAAGATTTATTATGAAAAAGATTTTGAATCTCATAAAAAAAATTATAAAAAAGATTAGAAATTTTTTTAATATTATCAATATTTTATATTTTTAATGTGACAATAAGGGATATATATAAAAGCAATTTTTTAAAACAAAATTACCAATTTAAAATGATATAAAACTAAATGCAATCACATGTAAAAATATTATAAATTAATATAATAAATTTAATTTTGATAGATATATTAACTATTATTTTATTTTATGTTCGTTTAACAAATTGGAAATATTATTGGTTATTTAAAATATTTGAGTTTTTTGCTTTATGTTCTTTCTAAAATAATTTATAATTTTTTTTATATTGTAATTTTTATTTGATTATTTTATTTTGTTATTTATATAAATTTTTAAAAAATATATTAATTTTATTTTAATTATATAGAAAATTTGATATAATTATTTTTGATATGTTACAATAAATTAGTTTGATGATTGATATATTTAAGAGGGTATTTAATATGAATGAAATTGAAGTTTTATCTCCTGCAGGAGATTTTGAATCTTTAAAGTCTGCAATTTTTTATGGTGCTGATGCTGTTTATTTAGGTGGATTGATTTTTGGTATGCGGGCTGGTGCTAAAAATTTTTCTTATGATATGTTAGAAAAAGCTGTTTCCTTAGCTCATAAAAATAATGTTAAAATATATTTAACCTGTAACACGATTCCAACAAATGATGAAGTTAATAAACTTAAAGATTTTTTAAAACAATCGGAAGAAATTGGTGTTGATGCTTTAATTGTTGCGGATTTAGGGACTATTTTTGAAGCTAAAAAACTAAATTTAAAAACTCAACTACATATTTCAACACAATTTGGAGTTGTTAACTACAAAACAGCAAATGCATTATATGAACTTGGTGCTAAAAGAGTTGTTCTTGCAAGGGAGCTTTCATTAGGAGATATTAAAATAATTAGAAAAAACACTCCTAAAGATTTAGAGCTTGAATGTTTTGTTCATGGAGCTGTTTGCATGTCTTTTTCTGGACGATGTTTAATTTCTTCATATTTAACGAATAGAGATGCTAACAGAGGGCAATGTGCTCAGCCTTGTAGATGGAAATATCATCTTGTTGAAGAAAAAAGGCCTGGAGAATATTTTCCAGTTATTGAAGATGACAGGGGTAGTTATATTTTAAATTGCAAAGATTTGTGTTTAATAGATTATTTAGACAGGTTATATGATGCTGGAGTTTGTAGTTTTAAAATTGAAGGAAGAGCAAAGTCTTCATACTATGTTAGTATAATCACAAACGCTTATAAAATGGCAACTAATATTTTAAAAGATGCAATTTCTAACAATAAGGAATATAAACTACCAAAAGAAATTAGAGATGAAATATATACAATAAGCCACAGACACTATCACACAGGGTTTTTGTTTGGAAAACCGCAAGATGGTCAATTTTTTGAGAATGGGGGATATGTTAGATATTACAATGTTGTTGCGGTTGTTCTTGAATATTCACAAAATCAAATTTTTTGTAAACAGAAAAATAAATTTAGTGTTGGGGAAGAAATAGAAATAATATCTCCTGGAGAAAAACCTATTTCTTTTAAAGTTGAGAAAATGTTTGATGAAAATAAAAATTTAATTTCTAACGTTCCTAATTCTGAAATGCTTTTTTATATTTCTTTTGATAGAGATGTTGAAATAAAACCTGGAAGTTTAATTAGAAAAAAAGTTAGCGTAAATTTATGAAATATATTTTAAAATAAATAACTTTTAGAATAGCGTTCAATCACATAATGTTTTATTATATTTTTTAAAGGTTAGATGTTTAATTTTAAAAAAATTTAAATTGAAATTAATAGTTCGATAAACAAAAGAGTTTTGATGAAATTTTTATTATAGTTTTTGCTATAGTGAAAGATCTATATTTTAAATTTGTGTGTATAAATAAAAAAACATAAAACTAAAATTTTAGAAATAATTAATAAATGTAATATTAGTAAAAAATTTAATTTTTAAATAATAATTTTGGATTAACATCTTTTAAAGATTTAAGACTAATTTTGTTTTGGTTTTTTTCATCAGCAAAATAATGTTTTAAAATTTCTAAACAATTTTTCTTCTCAACAATTGCTTTAACTACAGCACCAACCTGACTTAATCCACAACCGTGCCCTGAACCTAAGCATTTAAAAATGATTTTAGTGTCTTTAATTTCTGTTTTAAATTGTGCAGAAGAAAGTTTAAAGTTTCTTCTACAAAATTCTCCGCTTATTTCAACTCCAAATATTTTAATTTTTTCAACATAACCAAATCTATCATATGTGATATTTTCTATTATTTTTGTGTTATCTGTTGGCATTGTTGCATCTTTATAAAATTGTTTAACAGTATTAAATGCATTATTTATTTCTAATTCAAATGTTTTTTCTTCATTTTTTTGTAGATAGCTTAAAAGAACCCCAATCATGCTAGGGTTAACTTTAAGTTCGTTTGTGATAAATTCCTTTTTTTTATTTTCATCTTTTATGCTACTAATTTTATTAAATAAATCCTGTTCAGGACTTTTAACACCTGGAAAAGAATTTATATGATATTTTTTATCTCCTTTGTGGAAAACATCTTCGTTTGGTCGTGTACATCCACCAACACATGTGTCATAAAGTGTTTCACATATTTCATCACCATACAGTAAAACCTCTAATGAATCTATTGTTATGAGTTTTTCTAACTCTTTTTCTTTTTCTTCACCATATCTTTTTATTCTTTCATCTTTTGGTATGTATGTTTGAAATGAATTATTTAATGGAAAAACACCATTTAACCCACGATTTTTAATTGCATATGTTATGCATAATGCTTTTTGTGCTTTTTTAGCTTCTTCCGGAGC
The DNA here is from genome assembly GCA_902772105.1 of Oscillospiraceae bacterium. GTDB lineage: Bacteria > Bacillota > Clostridia > Oscillospirales > Ruminococcaceae > RUG12519. The sequence continues at coordinate 4,520 of CACXZI010000002.1, forward strand.
GCTTGAACCTATTTCTGAAGCGACACAACCTCTAACATATTCCAAAAAACTCATTTTTTCTTCTTTGTTATTTTTTAAAACTTTTATGTTGAAATCTTTTTTTTCTTTTATGTTTTTTAAAATTTCTTCTTTTTCTTTTTCTTTTTCGTCTAAATTATTGTTGTTTTGTTTTTCGATATTATTTATATTATTATTTATATTTTGTTTATTGTCATTTTTACTTTCTAAAATTTTCGCAGTATTTTCTATTATGTTTTTATTTAATTTTGCATCTGTTTGTGCATTAATTTTAATTGGGTTTAAACAACCAATTGCTGGTGTTAACGTAAAAAATAGAGCAATAGATATGTATTTTATAATTTTATTTCTATCACAAAAATTACGACGAAAATTATTTCTTTTTAAAATCATAATATTCATCCTTTCAAAATTATATATTTTTAAATTGACATAGAATTTTATTTATTGTAAAATTGATAGTTGTTAATTAATTTTATAATTTTTGTATACTGTGCTTTTAATTTTAATACATTATAACATAAATATTAAAAAACACAACAAAAAATTGGAAAAAAATTTAAAAGGCAGGGTTAATTTATGTTTTCTAAAACTAAAAAATATAGTGCAGAAAAAAAAGAAGCGGTAGATATTTTAACAAAAGAGTTTATTAAAAATAATTATATAGATCAAAATTCTTTTTCTAAATATAATGTTAAAAGAGGGCTTAGAAATGCTGATGGCACAGGGGTTTTGGCAGGTCTTACTTTAATTTGTAATGTTCATGGATATGTTATAGATGAAGGGGAAAAAAAAGCAGAAGACGGCAAATTAATATATAGAAATTATAAAATAAATGATATTGTAAATGATTGTGTTGAAAACAAAAGATTTGGTTTTGAAGAAGTTATATATCTTTTATTGTTTGGAACTTTGCCTAAGAAAGAAGAAATTAAATATTTTAAAAATGTTTTGGCTATGTATAGAGAGCTTCCTGAAGGTTTTGTTGAAGATGTTATTTTAAAAAGGCCTTCTAAAAATATAATGAATAAGATGCAGTCTGCACTTTTGGCTCTTTACACCTATGATGAATTTGCAGATGTCACCACAATAGATCAGGAATTAAGAAAGGCAATAGAAATAATTGCAAAAATGTCTAATATAATGATTTGTGCCTATCAAGCTAGATGTAAAGCTTTTGACAAAGGAAGTTTAATTCTTCATTCTCTAAATCCAGAAGAAAACATAGCGCAAAGTATTTTGTCTACTTTAAGGTTAGATAGAAAATATAGCTTTGAAGAAGCAAGTTTATTAGATGTTTTGTTGATGCTTCATGCAGAACACGGTGGAGGAAATAACTCAACTTTCACTTGTAGATGTTTAACTTCAACAGGAACTGATGCATATTCGGCTTATGCTGGGGCTATTGGGTCTTTAAAAGGGCCAAAGCATGGTGGAGCGAACATTAAAGTTAGATATATGTTAGAGGATATTGAAGAAAATGTTAAAGATTGGAATGACCTTGATGAGATAGGAAGTTACCTTAAAAAAATTCTAGAAAAAAAAGTAGGAGATAAAAGTGGATTAATTTATGGTATGGGGCATGCGGTATACACAAAGTCTGACCCTAGAGCTTTAATTTTAAAGGAAGAAGCAAGAAGACTTGCAAAAGGAACAAAATATGAAAAAGAACTAAACCTAATAGAAAATGTTGAAAATGTTACTTCTTTGATGTTTTTAAATGGTAATTCTAGTAAAAAGATTATTTCTGCTAATGTTGATATGTATTCTGGGTTTGTTTATAATATGTTGGGGATACCACCTGAATTATATACACCACTTTTTGCAACTTCAAGAATCGCGGGGTGGGCAGCGCATAGAATGGAAGAAATATTAACAGCAAAGCGAATTATTCGTCCTGCATATAAACCAATAAATAAAGAATTAAAATATATTTCCTTAAAGGATAGATGAATAAAAAATAGAAAGGATTAAATATTATGAAAAAAGTTTTTAACACCTTAAATTTAACATTTTTAACATTGTTTACAGTTTTAATAACTATTTTTCGGTTTATTCAGCTAAAATTCTTAACAGATTTTGAGACAGCTTGTGATAATTTTAAAACATATAATTTGTTTGGAATTGATTTTAGTTCACAAATTTTAAGTTATTTTATATATTCAATTATTATTATTTATGTTATATTTTTAATTTCTTTTATGTTATTAAAAAAAGATGATAAATTTGTTCTTTTCTATGATATCAAAAATAAGTCGAACAATATGATAAATTTAATTTTAATTTTATTTGCTGCTTTAATGATTTTTTGTTCGGTTTTATATATTAAAGATTTAGGTAATATTAAAACTAAAAATAGTTCTACCGTTATTTTTTCTTTTATTTCTTTGATTTTGTTTGCTATTTATTTTGTTTATTTGGCATATTGTTTTTTCTCTAATAAATTTGATAAAAAAAGTTATTTAAATATTATTTTAATTTTCCCTGTTTTTTGGGGAGTAGTACGAATGTTTGGGGTTATTTTTTTAACATGTTTTTCTCTTTTAACGGTTAGGGAATTTTTGTTTAATAACTTTAAAATTGCATTTTTCACCATGTTTTTGTTTTGTTTAGGGAAGGTTTTCATAGCGGCTAATTCTAAAAGCAACGAAAGAAGTTTAGTTTTGTTTGGGAATTTATCACTTCTTTTTGGGCTTAATAGTTTAGTTCCAAGAATTGTTGTTTATTTTACAAGTTTAAATAATCCTGCAGCATCTTTAAATAAAACATATGACTATAATATTAATGTTTTTAGAGGAACAAATTTCATAATTTTAGATTCTGTTGTTTTATTATTTATTGCTTTAATTTTGTTTAGGTATATGTTTATTTGGAAAAAAGAAATAAAAAATTTAAAAGTTGACTAAAAATTTAAATTAATATTAATAAAATTAAAAGAACAAGCATAAAATTGTACAAAACATAGGTTCATATAAAAATTTAAGAGGTGGAATATGAAATTTAAAAAAATTGTTAGTTATTTTTTATTGTTTGTTTTTTTTATTACAAATAGTTTTCCAATTATTGCACTAGATAGTTCTGTTGATGGTGAATTAGAAAGAAATGTTAGTGAAGATTCAAAAGAAGAAAAAGCACCTGTAGATATTTTATCAGCAAAAGCATGTATTTTAACAAACTATGAAACAGGCCAGGTTTTATATGAAAAAGATGCTGACGAACATCTTAAAATTGCATCAATAACTAAAATAATGACTTCTTTGTTGGTTGTTGAAGCAATAAAAGATGGAAAAATAAGTTTAAATGATATGGTTGTTGCAAGTAAAAATGCAAAACCTGCTCAAAATGAATCTTCAATTTGGTTGGCAGATGGTGAAAAAATGAGCGTTAGAAATCTTTTAAAATCTGTTTTGGTTCATTCTGCTAATGATGCTGCTAGAACTTTGGCTGAATTTATAGCTGGAAGTGAAGAAAGTTTTGTTGAGATGATGAATAAAAAAGCTACAGAGTTGGGTATGAAAAACACCAAATTTACCAATGCATCTGGTTTGGATGATGATGAGAACTATTGTTCTGCTAGAGATGTTTCTATTATGGCAAGAGAACTTTTAAAGTGTAATTGGATTACAAATTACACAAAAATTGAAAAAGATAAATTAAGAGATGGAAAAACAGATTTAACAAATAGAAATAAATTGATAATAACATATAAAGGATGCAATGGTTTAAAAACTGGAACCGACGAAATAGCAAAAAATTGTTTGTGTGCAACTGCTGTTAGAAATAAAATTCATCTTTGTGCTGTTGCTTTGGGTTGTGATACTTCTGATGATAGATGGAAGAGCTGCACAAATCTTTTAGATTATGGATTTAATAGTTTTCAACCAATTAAAGCAAATAAAAAAGAAATTGAAGAAGAAAAAGTTAATGTTAAAACCGGAAAAAAAGAATTTGTTTCTTGTAGATTAAAAGATGAAAATAAAACCTATCTGGTTAAAAAAACAGAATATGGTAAAATTAAAAAGAAAATAAAATTAGACGATTTAGTTGAAGCTCCTGTTGAAGAGGGTAGGGTTATTGGAAAGATAAATTATTATATTGATGAAGATGGAAAAAATAAAAATAAAAAAAGTCAAAAAATTATTGCAACTCAAGATATAGTTGCTGATGAAGGAGTTGAAAGATTAAGCTTTTTATATGTAAATGGACAGTTGTGGAAAAACTTTTTATGGGGTGAGAAATTTTTCAAATCATAATTTTAAAATAGTTTAAAAATTTGCGACATAATTTTAAAAATAGATTGAAAAAAAAATAAAACTGTGCTAAAATAATCCTATAAACTGTTAATTTTATTAATTTTAGAAGGGGTTTTAATATGTCGCTACAATTGAATGATTTTTATGTTAAAAAATTTGTGAAAGAAAATGAATTAGTTGAAATTAGTTCTTTAGTTGAAACGGCTCATAATTTAATCGAAAATAAAAATGGTGCAGGAAGTGATTTTTTAGGTTGGGTTAATCTTCCAAGTGATTATGATAAAGAAGAGTTTTTAAGAATTAAAAAAGCTGCTGAAAGAATAAAAAATAACTCAGATGTTTTTGTTGTTATTGGAATTGGTGGATCTTACCTTGGTGCTAGAGCAGTGATAGAAGCTTTAAATTCCCCATTGCACAATTTTTTGAAGGAAGATGTTCCTAAAATTTTCTTTGTTGGAAATAATATTAGCGCAACACATTTAAATGAAGTTATTAAATTATGTGAAGATAAAGATTTTAGTGTTAATGTTATATCTAAATCTGGAACTACAACAGAGCCAGCGGTTGCATTTAGAGTTTTTAAAGAACTTTTAGAAAAGAAATATGGAAAAGAAGAAGCAAAATCGAGGATTTTTTGCACAACAGATAGAGAAAAAGGAAAATTAAAAAGTTTGGCTGTTGAAAATGGATATGAGCAATTTGTTGTTCCTGATGATGTTGGGGGAAGGTTTTCGGTTTTAACTGCTGTTGGTTTGCTTCCTATTGCTGTTTCTGGAATTAATATAGATAGATTAATGGAAGGAGCTTTAAAGGCTTCATCTGACTTTAAGGTTTGTGATATTGAAAAAAACATTTGTTATAAATATGCTGCAATTAGAAACATTTTATATAGAAAAGGGAAATTGGTTGAAATGCTTGTTTCTTTTGAGCCGCATCTTTTAGTTTTTAATGAATGGTTTAAACAGCTTTTTGGAGAAAGTGAAGGAAAAGATGAAAAAGGAATTTTTCCGGCTTCTGCAATATTTTCAACAGATTTGCATTCTCTTGGGCAATATATTCAGGATGGATATAAAATGTTGTTTGAAACGGTTATTAATGTTAAAAAACCAAAAGAAGATTTTTATATAAATCCTGTTGAAGGAGATTTTGACGGACTTAATTATTTAGCAGATCAAAATATGAGCGAAGTAACTCAAAAGGTTTTAAAAGCGACAGTTATAGCTCACACAAATGGAAATGTTCCTAATATTGTTTTGGAAATTGAAAAATTAGATGAGTTTGAACTTGGATATTTAATATATTTTTTTGAAAAGGCTTGTGCTATGTCGGGATATATGTTGGGGGTTAATCCGTTTAATCAACCAGGAGTTGAAAGCTATAAAAGAAATATGTTTGCTCTTTTAGGAAAGCCAGGTTTTGAGGAGTTAAGAAAACAACTTTCAGAAGAAAAATAAAAAAGTTTTTGTAATTTTTAGTATATATTTTTTAATAAGCTATACCAAATTTAAAAATTGGTGTAGCTTTAATTTTATTTAAAAAATATCAAATTTTTTAAGTGTTCACAACATTTAATTATTTTAAAAACTGAATTTGAAGTTAATGGAAATAATTTCAAATATATAAAGAATATAAAAGTTTATTATTTTGTCTATTATTAAAAAATGTAATTGATATGAAATATTAGGTTTTTTGTTATAAAAATTTTTCTAATTTTTCAATAAAAATATATTGAAATCATTTTTGTTTATATGTATAATATATGTGATGTTTTCGCCAAAATAAAATAATAATTTTTTACATAATATATAAAAACCTTATTTTTTAAATGTTAATTATGAAAATAATAAAAGGAATTTTTTGAAATAAATTGTAATATTTTAGAAGGAGTTGTTTAAAGTGAAAAACAAAAAGATGTTTAAAATATTGGTTGGTGCTTTTTTTATATTAGGGTTGAATGTTTCCGCTTTTGCAGAAAATATTAATTTAGTTGAAGATTCTAGCAAAAATATAGAAAAAAAGCGATGGTCAAATAAGGAAGAATTTGCTTTATATAATTTTTTGTATGAAGATAGGGTGGTTATTAATGTTAAAAAATTTCCTGATGCTAATGTTGCGGTTGGAAAATATAAAATTGCAGTTAAAAATGGTAGTTTAAATTTGTTAAAAAAATATAGGAACATTGTGGACTATTTAAAAATAAATAATATAAATAGTTTAGAAAAAATAACAGAACCAAATCATTTTAAGCAAATATTAGAAATAATTTTAAAAAATTATAAATCGGACGAAGAAAAATTAAATTTAAGGTCAAAAAATTTTGAAAGACATGCAAATAGTGAAGAATTTAAAAAAGAACAAAAAAATTTGCAGTTAAAAATAAAATATGTGAATGAAATTTTAAATGATGAAAAAAATTTTGATAAAACAAGACAAAATTATTTGAAATATGTTAAAGAGGCAGATATAATTGAAAAAACTGATTTTGAAAAAGAGTTAAATGAAATATTATCAAATAATAATGTTAAAATGAATAATAATATGAAAATTTTAGAAATTGAACAAGGTCAAGACCAAGAATTAACTTTTTATAGGTTTTTGTCTACTGACATAATGGACATTAATGTTAGAAGATTTTCTGAAGATGCTAATGTTGCAGTTGAAAGGCATAAAACCATTGTTAGAAATGGTGTTTTAAAATTTTTAACAACATATAAAGATGTTATGAACTATTTTAAAATGAATAATATAAATAACCTAGAAAAAATAGTAGAACAGGGGCATTTTAAACAAATATTAGAATTAATTTTAAATAATTATAAGTTAGATAAAGAAAAATTAAATGCAGAATTAGAAAATTTAAAAAAAGATGTTATAACAGATGAAATTAAATTAGAATATAAACAAGAAAAACAAAAACGAATAGATGATTTAAAAATTATGTTGAATATTCCTTTAAAAAATGATGGAAAAGAGGATATAGAAAAAGAAAAATTAAGAATAGAAAATTTAAAAAAAGAAAAAGAAAATTTAGAAAATAATTTAGAAAATTTTGGAGGAGATATTTTTAAAGAATATTTAAATAGAAAAAAAATTTCGTTAGAAAGTGAATTAAGTTATTTGTCGGTAAATATAAAACATTTAGATGAAATTTTAAATAACACGACATATTTTGAAAGAGCAAGACAAAATTATTTAACATATGTTAAAGAAGCTGATAGAATTGACAAAACTGATTTTGAAAAAGAGTTAAATGAAACATTAAAATAAAATTTTTATAATTAGTAGATTTAAGTGGGAGATTATTTGAGATGAAAAACAAAAGAATGTTAAAAATATTGGTGGGAATTTTTTTAACAATGAGTTTTGCTGTTCCTGTTTTTGCTAGAAAAAAAGTTACATTTCCTACAAAAAAAGTGGTGTTAAAAGAAAAAGATAGAACATCTATTTTTAGTTATTTATTTAGAAATAAAAATGAAATAGATTTGGGTTATGTTAATACAAGAAGGTTTCCAGGAGGAAAAAAAGATAAAATCGCACTTATAAGAGCAAAACAAATGTTTAAGAATTCTATTTTAAACATGTATAAAGAATATCCAAAATTTGTGAAATATTTTAAAATGAATAATATAAATTCATTAAAAGAAGTAACAGACAAAAAACATTTTAGTCCAATATTTAAGCTAATTTTAGAATATAAAGAAAAGCAAAAACAAAAAATCAAATCAAATTCAAATAGTTGGTTTAAACATATTAAAAGTGAAGGATTTAAAAATGAATATGAAGAAAAAATAAAAAGAGAATTAGGTAATTTAAAGGCATGTTTAAAATTTAGTTCAAAAAATCCAGGTAAACAAGATAAAAAAACAAAAGAAGCAGAAATGAAATTAATAGAAAAAATAAATAAAGTAAAAGAAGATCTAAAAAATTTAAAAAAATCTAAATATTTACAAAATCCTAAATTTGAAGAATATGCTAAAAATCAAAAAGAGTCTTTAAAAGGGAAATTAGAAATGTTAAATTTAGAAATAACTCATATTAAACAAATTTTGAGTGATAAAGAAATTCTTGAAATATCGAGAATAAATTTTGCAAAGTATGTTAAAGAAGCAGATAGAGATGAAGGATCAAATTTTGATGAAGATATTAAAAAAATTATTAAAGGTGAAAAAGTTTTGAGAGTTGCATCGAAAAAATCTGAAGAAAAAATAAAAAAAATATGATAGTAAAGAAAATATTTTTAAAATTAATGGTTTAGCGAAAAAAATTTGATTAAAAATTAAAGTTCATCTTAAACATGATTATTTGACAAAATTTGATTTTTAGTGTATAATGATGAGAGATTGGTTAAGGAGAAATTATGATGAAAAGAAGTGTTTTAAAAATTTTTGCAGGGTTAATTGTTTTTAGTTTAACTGTTCCTGTTTTTGCTAAAAATAGTTCGAAAAAAATTAGTGGATCTGCTGTTGTGAGCTCTTTTACGGTTGATGATTTAGTTAAGTTTGGTAGAAAAGATATCACTGGTGGTTCTATGTCACAGAGGTTATTAAAAGAAATTCGACAAAATGACATTTTAAAAGATTATATTAAAAAAAATAAAATATATACTGCGGATAAGGTGTCTAAAAATTTTGAAGAAATATTAGAAAAAGCGATTAAAGGGAAGGAAAAATTAATTAAAGAAAATAAAAAAAAGATAGGTAGGATGGATGAAAAAGGAATAAAAAAGGAATTTAAAAAAGATATGAAAGCTTCCATTGAATATTTTAAAAAAGTTTTAGATGGAAAGAAAAAAGTTTTAGATGAAAAGGTTGAATTAGGAAAAAATTTTAAGTTAACGAAAACGCAATTAAAAGATCAAATAAAAAAAATAGAGGGTGCAATGAAGAAATGTAGTGGTAGAATTTTTGAAGAATATAAGAATGGTATGCCTAGATATTTGAAAGACTCCTTAGCTCAACATAAAAAAGATATGGATGATTTAAAAAATTTAAAAAAAGATGAAGCAAGTTTAGGTTTTGCCAAAGGAATGATAGGTGCATTGTTTAAAAATAATAAAAATTTTGTAAAAACAATTAAAGAAATAGTTAATTAAAAAGTTTGAGTTATAGATTCAAGGTTTTTTGTGGATTAAACTATTAATTTTTGAAAGATAATTTTAAAATTTTGAATGAGAGGTTTAGTTAAAATGAAAAATAAAAAGATGTTGAAAATTCTGTCAGGGTTTATTATTTTTAGTTTAACTGTTCCCGTTTTTGCTAGAGTGAAGGATAAAAAAGTTAAGAGGGTTTTTGAAACTTTTTTAGATAGTAGTGATTTAAAAAAAGAGAATAAAGGTGCAAAATATTGTTTGTTAACATTTGTGGAACAAGAGATGCACGATAGCAAAGAATTTAGAAAGTATTTACAAGATAATAAAATATTTACTGTTAATGATATTACTAGAAATTTTGGAGATATATTAAGAAAAATAGTTGATTTAAAAAAGAAAAAAGTAGAAAGAGACGAAAAAAAATTAAATAAATGGGGAAAGATAATAGAATCACAAAAGTTTAAAAAACAATATACAAAATATCAAAGAAATGCTGCAAAAAGTTGGAGGGTTTGTGGAGTAACAAGTCCAAAGTATGAAAAATTAGAAGAGAATGAAGCACGAAAACTTGTTGAAAAAGATGTTAAAAAAATGTTAAAAGATGCTGAAGATTATGAAGGAGAAGCATTTTTGAAATATAAAAAATGGAAAAAAGAAGAATTAGAAGATTATGTAAAATGTAATAAAGCTACTATAAACGACATAAATAAAATTTTATCAACTAAAAATAGATTAAAAACAGCGGTTGATATGTATAAAGAAATTGTTAAGTCTTGTAGAAAAGAACAAAAAATGATGTATAAAGGTTTTGAAAAAAATTTAAAAAAGGAGATTTTGAACGAAAAGAATTAAAAAAGTGTTAAATTAAAGGTATGCGAGTGGGAGATGTGGTAGCGCTTTAAAAAAGTGAGGAAAGTCCGAGCACCACAGGACAAAATACCTGCTAACGGCAGGCGGAGGCGACTCTAGGGAAAGTGCAACAGAAATAAACCGCTTAAAATTTAGGTTTTAAGTAAGGATGGAAAGGCGAGGTAAGAGCTCACCGGAACACAGGAAACTGTGTTGCCATGTAAACCCTATTTGGTGCAACATCGACAGAAAAAATTGCTTGTCCGGCATATTTCGAAAGATGGCTAGAACATTACGGCGATGTAATGTCAAGATAGATTATCACAATAACAGAACTCGGCTTATCATCTCAGTCGTATCATTTAAAATTAAAACAAATGTTTTATATTAATTTTTTATTAATAATAAAATTTTAATTTAAAATATTTGTTTTTTTGTTTTAAAGATTATTTGAAAATTTTGTATAGTTTTAAATATTTATTTGATAATTTTTATTAAGTTGTTTAAATTTTAGTTTGAAATTGATATGGTTATAGATTTGTTTTTGATGAAGAATTTTAAATTTTTTATTTAGACTAGATTATTAATAGAAATGCTTAGAAATTTTAAATGTTAGAAAATATTAAATTTAGACGATAAGTTTGTTGTTAAACAGATTTTATATAATAAGAGAAATTTTAAAATATTGAAGAATGTTTTAAAAAATAAAATTATGTTAAAAATGTTTGCAAGCTTAATAATATTTTGTTCAATTTTATTATGGTTTGAAAAAATATAAACATAATAATTATTTAAATTAAGGAATTTTTTTGTAGAAATTAACCGAAACAGAGTTTTAAAAAATTATATAAATAATAAAATAAATTTTGTATAAGAAATATATAAAAAATTAAAAGATATAGTAAAAATAACAATAATAGAACAGCAAAAGTTAAATAAAATAAATTATGTTGTTAAAAAATATTATGGTGATATTTTTAAGAAATTAATATTGATATGTTTAAATATTTTAAATTTTTTTAACTCAATATAAAAATACGTATTAGAAAATGGTTTTAAATTAATTTATTTTTTCGTAAAGATTAATAAAAATATAGTAAAATATTTTGATATTATATTTCGTAATTTTAACGTAAAAAATGGAATTTATTGTGAATTATTTGTATATTTTTGGTAGTTTTTTTAAAATGAATTTTTGGGTAATAATATAAATATTTTCTAGATAAAACAATAAAATTTTATGTTATAATAATAGGCAATGGAATATATAAAAAAATAAAGGAATTGAGAAAAGAGGTGTGATTATGAAACGGTTTAAAATTTTAAACATATTAAGTTTAATTGTTTTAATTTCATATATAGATAATATTAAAAGTTTTGCAAAAATTCAAAATAGTGTTATTAACAAAGTAGAAAAAGGACAAGAAGTTAATATAAAGGGCTTAAATTTTAAAAGAATTTCTTTTGATGAAGAAACAAAAGAAAGTGTTTATTATAATGAAAGATATAATATAATTATAACTAGCGGGGTTAAAAGTGACAATAATCAAAAAATAGGACATATTTCATTTCAAATGGGGTTAGAAGATGATGAAGGGAAACCTCACGGTGTTGAACATTCATTATATAGTAACCAATTATTTGAAAATAAAGATGAAAAGAAAAATTGGGTTGGCCTTTCAACTGCTAGTGGTAATGGATATAGTGGCAGTAATGCATATACATATAATTTATTAGATTCGGTGGGAAATGTTCAATTTGAATTTGATAGAAAATTATTTGAAAAAGAAAATGAAAAAGAATTCCCAAAATTTGTTGATATATTTTTGGGTAAAGTAAAATTTTTATTAGATAGAGAAGAAACTTTCAAAAGAGAAATAAAAAATAAAGTAAATGGAAAAATTGTTTCTCGTATATTGCATGAGATATTAGCAAAAGATTCTAAAATAGAAAAAGGTATGATAACAAGAGCAGATGATATTTTTTGTGCAGGTGGGAAATATCAAGAAATTAAAAAAGTAACTTTTAAAAAACTTAAAGATTTTTATTTTAAATATATTGTTAATGGAATGTCTTGTTTGTTTTTGCAAGTAGAAAATTTAGAACAAGCAAAAAGGCCTATTAGTTTGTTTAAGAAATATTATTATCAAAAGAAAAAAAATTATAATATATCAGATTTAGGTAAAAAGAAGAAAGTTGAATTTTTTAAAAAAGGAAAATTATATGAAGGTATAAAAGATAAATCTTTTAAGTATTTAGAAGGAAAAGGTGGTAAACAAAGAGAAAAAATATCAAAATATATTTGTGAAGAAACATATAAAATAAAAGATTATGATGAAATGAAGAACACTTGTTTTATGTTTTTAGATATTGATAATTTTTTAAATAAAGCAGTTGATATAAAAAAATATGGTTTTGAAAAAATTGAGTTAAATGTTGAAGAAGAGGGTGTTCTTTGTTTAAAAATATTTGGTAATGATGAAAAACTTTTCGAAAAAGATATTATAGAAGAAAAATTAAAAAAAATTAAGGAAGATATTTTGAATTTTATAGAATTAAATAAAATAACTTTAGAAGATATGGTGAAAGGAAATAGAAAAGAATATTTAGAAGAAAATATTAAAAAAAGAAAAATTAATTCTACTATAATATATAATAAAATTTTAAAATCTTTGGTTGAAACTAAAATTCCTTTTTCAAAAAAATATTTTACTTTAGATAAAAATAAAGAAATTTTAAATGACTATAAAGAATATGAAAAGAACTTTGAAGAAAATTGTAATAGTTTAATAAAAGATGGTTTAAAAGAAAAGCCAGAAAAAATTAGAGTATATGAAAATGTTGTTAAAGAACAAGAAAAAATAGAAGAAATAGAAAAAAAGAAACTGCCGTATAAAATAAATTCAAATAATATTGTGGAATCAATAATAACAGAAGAAATTATAATAGAAAAATTGTTAAGAGATCTTAGTAGAAAAGGTTTGATATATTGTTCAGTTAATGGTAGTTATGTTTTAAATGAACATATGCATCTTTTATTTGATTCAGAAATTGAAATTATAAAATCTTTCTTTAAAAAGGAATTTAAAAAATTATTGAAAGATTTAAAATTGGAAGATTCCTATATAAAAGATAAAGTTGAAATATATAAAAATATATCTCAACAAGAACAAAAAAATTTAGATATATTAGAAAATAAGCATAAAAATATAGTTAGTTCTTTAAAAAACGTTCTAAATGAAAAAAAATTAAAGATGGAAAAAGTTAAAAATTTAATAGAAGAAATTGAAAAATTCAAATATGACTTTTTAAACGAAACAATAATGGTTATAAAATTAGAGAAAAAAGATTATGATAAATTAGAAAAAATTCAAAAAGAATCAGATAAAAATATGGGTGAGATTTTTAGATATTTTTACACATATTATAAAAGATCAACAGATAAAAAATTAGATGATAAGATAAATAAAGAATATTTTAAAATATTAGCAAAGCAGATGAATTTAGAAGAAGAAATATTAAAATATATTAAAATATTAAAACAAAAGAATAAAAAACAAATTGAAAAAATAAAGGATTTGAAAATAGAGAATATTAAAAAAACGTTGAAGAATGTTACTATTGAAGACTTTGATATTATAAATAAAAAAAGTAATTAAATAATTTAAAATAATTTTTATATTTAAATAAATAATATTACTCTATTAAAGAACTTTATATCGTAAAAAAATCATATTTTAGTTTTATAAACCAATGACTAAGTTATTTAAAAGTGAAATGTTTTGTTTAATAAATTAGTTTTTGGAATTAAAAATTATTTATATTATTTTTTTCTGTTGATTAATACAAAAATGTCTATTCATATTTTTTATAAGTATTAGCTTAGATTTATGTCATTTTAAAAAATAAAAAGATGTTTATATTAAACCTTTAAATTTTTTGTAATTTTATGATAAAATTATAACAACCAATTAATTATAAAAATATGAAACTGTTTAAAATTAAAATTTTATTTATAAAAATTGTTTTTTAGTATTTTAAAATAAAAGTGTTTTCTATGCAAAAATTTTAATATAATAAATAAAAAACAGTCGAAATGTTTTTAAACTTATATTTTTTATAATAAATTATAATTAATAACCAGCTAATCGAAAAAATACAAAATTGCTTTAAGATCGATTTTAATAAAAAATATATAAATTTTAGTAAATATATATATATAAATAGACGTGTAAGCTTTTCTAGTTGTAAATATATTTGACCTATTGTTTATTAATTATTTAGGTTTTTATAGTTTTAGATTATGTTATTTAATATTTTCTAACATATTCAATTATTTATTTTATTAGATAAACCAAACCAATAAAAATTTCTTGACTTTTGTAATTAAATTAAAAAACACAATATTTCTTCATATATTCTTCCATACTTTCTACATATTGTTTAAAGCTTTCATTATCTTTTAAAAATTCGAATATATCTTTTATGTTAATTAATGAATTTACTTTTATATTAAAATTTTCTTCTAACATTTCAGAAGCTTTTTTATTTGAATTAGAAGCAACTTCACATCTATTAACTAAAACAAACATATCTTTAACTTTAACATCAAATGAGTTTTTTAAAAGTGGCAAAACTTCACTAACCGCTGTTCCTGCCGTTAAAACATCTTCAACAATTGCAACAATTTCTCCTTTTTTTGGAGAATATCCTATAAAGTTTCCACCTTCTCCATGATCTTTTTCTTCTTTTCTATTGAATAAAAATGGTTTATCTATTTTATGATTTAAATATAAAAAGTTACAACAACATAAAACTAAAGGAATTCCTTTATAAGCAGGGCCAAATAAAGCGTCAAAAGAAGCATTTGTTTTAACTAAAAAATCAGCATAAAATTTTCCTAAAGTGCATATTTGTTTTGCTGTTTTAAAATTTCCTGTGTTTATAAAATATGGAGTTTTTCTTTTGCTTTTTGTTATGAATTCGCCAAACGTTAAAACATTTGATTCTATTAAAAAATTAATAAATTCTTTCTTAAAACTATAATCCATTTAAACATCCCCTATAAAACACCTAAATTATACAATGTTTTATTTTTTTTGTCAATTAAAAATTCAACTTTCAAAATAGTATGAAAGTTGAAAAATTTTTTAAATTATTATGCAAATTAAACCATTACATCCTTCATTTATTATTTTTTGTATTGTTTCTTGTAGTTTAATTCTTGCATCAGAAGGCATTCGATATAGCTTATTATGTAGCCCTTCATTAACAAGTTCATGCAAAGATTTTCCAAATATATTCGATTCCCATATTTTTTGTGGGCTTTCTTCAAAATCGTTTAAAAGATATCCTGCAAGTTCCTCAGATTGTTTTTCAGATCCAACAATTGGGTTTACTTCTGTTGTTATATTTGCTTTCATCATATGAATTGAAGGAGCATGTGCTTTTAGTTTAACACCATATTTCCCACCTTGTTTAACTATTTTTGGTTCTTCTAGAGAAAGTTCTTCCATTGAAGGCATAACTATTCCATATCCTGTTGCTTCAACTTCTTCTAAAGCACTTGCAACTTTTTCATATTTTCGTTTCATTTTAGCAAGTTCAATCATGCAAGGCATCAAGCCTGCTTCTCCATCTATTTTAAGACCTGTTGTTTCACTTAATATTTTATAGAATAAATTTTCATCAAAGTTAATGTTTATGTTAGCAATCCCATTTCCAAGGTCAACACCTTCATATGTTGCAGATAGTATATTCTCAGATTCTTCAACTTTTTTTGTTAATTTTGGAATATTTTCAATATATATTTTCCTATTAAATGCAGATTTAATATGGTCGTATACATCAACTTTTAACCAATGATCTGATTTTAAAAATGTAACCCATTTTGGCATATTTATGTTAACTTGTTTTATTGGAAATCTTTTTAAAACTCTATCTAAAATCTTGTTTATGTCTTTTTCGCTTAAGTCTAAACAGTTTAAAGATATAACATCAACGTTATGTTCTGCATGAATTTCTTCTGCAATTTTTAGAGAAGTTGATGAATTAGGGTTTTTGCAGTTTAAAATAACAACAAAAGGTTTTTTTATTTTTTTTAATTCGTTAATAACTCTTGTTTCTGCTTCTTTATATTCTTCTCTATTAATATCACTAGTTGTTCCATCACTTGTTACCACTAACCCTAAAGTGGAATGTTCGTTAATAACTTTTTTTGTTCCTATTTCAGCAGCCATATTAAAAGGAATTTCTCTATTAAACCATGGTGTGCGAACCATTCTAGGAGCTCCGTTTTCTATATATCCTAAAGAACTAGGAACAATATATCCAACACAATCAATTAATCTAACTTTTAATTTTATGTTATTATCTATTTCTAAATCTGCTGCTTCTTCTGGAATGAATTTTGGTTCGGTTGTCATAATTGTTTTTCCTGCGCTAGATTGAGGTAGTTCGTCTTTTGCTCTTTCTTTTTTATATTCACTATTTATAAAAGGGATTACCATACTTTCCATAAATTTTTTAATAAATGTGGATTTACCAGTTCTAACAGGGCCAACAACTCCAATATAAATATCTCCTCCTGTTCTCATGGCAATGTCACGATAAAGGCTTTGTTCCATAAATTTTCCTCCTTAGTTATTGCTTATTTAAGAAATTAAAATTATCTATGTTAAAATTTATGCAGTAGATGTCCGCAATATGCTTGTTTAAAAATAATTAAAACCGCCTAAAAAGGGCGGATTTATTGCGTTTTTTAAAATTTTAAATAATTGGAATAATTAACATAGATTCATTAGCTATTGTTTCATCCTTTATGTTATTTGCTTCAGCAATTGCTAAAGGGGAAGTTTTAAAGTTTTTTGCAATATCCCAAATTTTTTCTCCAGTTTTTGGATAATATAACGTTAAAGCAGCCTTTGTAGGTTCTTTAATTTTTGTTTCGTCTATTGTTATGTTTTTTAAGGTTTTTAAATTTCCACTTGTATAAATAAAACCTTTTATGTTAAATTTAATTTTTAATTTAATTGAACCATTATCTTTTAATTCAAAATTTATTTTTAATATTGTTAAATTGTTTATGTTAATTTTAGTGTAGTCATAAATAACGTTATCATTTTTTATTTCAAATTCTATTGGAATAGATTTAAATAAAGATTCTAGTGTATCATCTTTATTTGCAGCTAAAATGTTTAAATCTAGTTTTGCTTTAAAATCAATTTTATTTTTCTTTTGCATATGGTTTATTTCAGTTATATTTGCATCAATATCAAAAAGTTTTGAAATATTAATATTTTTTAAGTTTTCTTCAATTTCAATTTCTTCATTTATTGTGGAAACATATGATGTTGAATTGAATTGTTTTTCTTTAAAATTTATTTCAAATTTTGTGGAAAAAGCATCAGTTACAACGTTTATTTGTTCAGATAAACTAGCAAAACTATCTATTAAAACATCTGCTTTAACATTCAAAATTTTTCCATCTTGTGAAATTTCAAATGTAATTGAATTAACATCATATTTAACGTTATATAAAAAGTTTTCGTTGATTTTTTGAAGATCTATTATGTTGTTTATTGAAACTGAACTTTTTTCTAAAATTGGAGTGTTTTTTGTTTCTCCACAATATAAAATTTCTATATGTGCAACCGATTTAGCAATGATCTTATTTTGAATAACTTTAAATTCATCATCAGCAATTTTAACCCTAACATCTAAAATTTCTTTACAAATTTCACTTAGTTCTATTTGTTCATTAATATCAAATTGTTGCGTAGACCAGATTTGATCTGAAGTTATTTTTATTGGGGATAATTTTAATTGTAGATCTTCTTCTGCTGCAGATTTTAAAACATTTTCTTCTTTTTGTAGTTGAACTTTAACTGGAATTAAAAGATTTGCTTTTATGTCTATTTTTTTAGGACTTATTATTTTACAATTTTTATATGTTGTTTTAACGTCATAAAATAAAATAGCATTTGAAATATCTTCATCAAGTTCCACTGTTTTTGAAAATGGTATGTTTTGATGTAATGCTTTAATATCTCCTTCTTCTTCGTCAATATATAGAAGTTTTACTTTAGCATTTCCATCAACTATAAATTGGTTATTTAAGGTTCTGCAAGAAGAAATATGTGGTTCTAATTCAAACTGTAAAACTTTAAATATTCCTGTGTAGTAGTCTGGTAGCTGATATGAAAAATCTATTGAGTGTTCTAAATTTTTATTAAATATTAATTTATTGATTTTAACTTTTTCGTATGTTAAATTGGCTTTCATATATTTTTTCCTCCCTTTTTAAACAAACACAAAGATTTAGTGTTTTTATTAAAAATTATGAAACTAATAAAAATAATATGTCTTTATTAAAAAAATAATTTTTATAATTTAATTAATGACAAGTAATAAGAAAATTCACTTTTAAAGTGCTTTAATTTAAATAGTTATTGACAAAACATTACTTTTTGATTATAATTGTTTTGTTATTTTGCAATTTAAGGGAGGTTTTATTTATAATGTCAACCAAAAAATTAGATCCAGAAAGTAAAACATTTAAAGATTTAAAAGAAGCTCTTGCAGGGGAGTCTCAAGCAGCTTTGAGATATATGTTTTATGCAACGAAAGCAAAAAAAGATGGTTATGAAGAAATTGCAGATATTTTAAATTTCATTGCACATAATGAAATACAACACGCAAAAATTTGGTATAAAACATTAAATGAAGGAATGTCTGATACTTTAAAAAACATAAAGTCTGCTGCAAATGGTGAAAAATATGAGTGGGACTATATGTATAAAAATTTTGAAAAAGATGCAAAAGAAGAAGGATATGAAGAAATTGCAAGATTATTTAGTGAAGTGGGAAAAATAGAAAAAGATCATGAAGCAACATATAATAGAATAATTGAATCTTTAGAAAAAGGAATTGTTTTTGAATCAGATGAAGAATGTTGTTGGTTATGTAGAAACTGTGGGCATTTACATTTTGGAAAAAAACCTCCAGAAAGTTGCCCTGTTTGTAGTCATCCAAAAGCATTTTTTCAGAAAAGAAAATGATAAATTAGATATATTTTAAGGTATGAGAGGAAGGTTAGAATGGAAGAAAAAAATAATTTTGACATTGTTAACAGTGTTGAAAGTTTAAAAAATGCATTAGAAAAAGTTAGATCTGCTCAAGAAGAATTTTCAAAGTTCACTCAGGAGCAGGTTGATAAAATATTTTTAGAAGTTGCAATGACGGCAAACCAGAATAGAATTGCTCTTGCTAAAATGGCTTTTGAAGAAACTGGAATGGGAGTTTTGGAAGACAAAGTAATTAAAAATCATTTTGCTTCTGAATATATATATAATAAATATAAAAATGTTAAAACATGCGGTGTGATAGAAGAAGATAGGGAATTTGGAATAACAAAAATTGCAGAACCTATTGGAATTGTTGCAGCAATAGTTCCAACAACAAACCCAACATCAACAGTTATTTTTAAAACTTTGATATCTTTAAAAACAAGAAATGGAGTTATTATTTCTCCACACCCAAGAGCAAAAAAATCAACAATAGCAGCAGCAAAATTGGTTTTAAAAGCAGCTGAAAAAGCAGGAGCACCAAAAGGAATTATTAGCTGGATTGATGAACCTTCTTTAGAACTTACTAATATGCTTATGCAACAAGCAGACACAATTTTAGCAACCGGTGGACCAGGAATGGTTAAAGCAGCCTATTCTTCGGGAAAACCAGCAATAGGTGTTGGAGCAGGAAACACACCAGCATTAATTGATGAATCTGCTGATATAAAAACTGCGGTTATGTCTATTATTCATTCTAAAACTTTTGATAATGGACTTATTTGTTCGTCTGAACAGTCTTGTGTTGTTCATGAAAAAATATATGACAAAGTTAAAGAAGAATTTAAGTTACGTGGTTGTTATTTTCTAAAAGATGATGAAATTGAAAAGGTTAGAAATGTTATTTTAATAAATGGGGTTTTGAATGCTAAAATAGTTGGACAAAAACCCTGTAATATTGCAAAAATAGCTGGTTTTGAAGTTGATGAAAATGTTAAAGTTTTAATTGGTGAAGTTAGTGAAATAAAAGACGAAGAAGCATTTGCACACGAAAAATTATCTCCAATTTTGGCTATGTATAAAGCAAAAGATTTTGATGATGCTGTTAAAAAAGCAAAAGCATTGGTTGAATGCGGTGGAATAGGGCACACATGTTCTATTTATGTTGACAATGTTCGTGAAAGAGAAAAATTAAACAAATTCCAATCTGTTATGAAAACCTGTCGTGTTATGGTGAACACTCCTTCAGCACAAGGTGGAATAGGGGATATATATAACTTTGCACTAACACCTTCTTTAACCTTAGGATGTGGATCATGGGGAGGAAACTCGGTTTCTGATAATGTTGGAGCTTTGAATTTAATAAACGTTAAAAAAATTGTTGAGAGGAGAGAAAACATGCTTTGGTTTAGAGCACCACAAAAGGTATATTTTAAAAAAGGTTGCATGGGTGTTGCTATTAAAGAACTAAAAGAAGTTTTAAACAAAAAAAGAGCATTTATTGTAACGGACTCATTTTTATATAAGAATGGATATACAAAAAAATTAACAGGATATCTTGATGAGATGAATATTGAACATCACACATATTATGATGTTGCGCCAGACCCAACAATTGCTTGTGCTGAAGAAGGGGTTAAGATAATGAAATCTTTTGAACCTGATGTTATAATTGCTGTTGGTGGTGGTTCTGCTATGGATGCTGCTAAAATTATGTGGGTTATGTATGAACATCCAGAAGTTAAATTTAAAGATTTAGCAATGCGTTTTATGGATATTAGAAAGAGGGTTTATACATTTCCAAAAGCAGGGGAAAAAGCTTATTTTGTTGCGTGTCCTACTAGTGCTGGAACTGGTTCTGAAGTAACTCCTTTTGCAGTTATAACCGATCAGGAAACACAAATTAAATATCCATTAGCAGATTATGAATTAATGCCAAATATGGCAATTGTAGATTGTGATCTTATGATGAACGCTCCAAAAGGGTTAACAAGTGCTTCTGGAATTGATGCTTTGGTTCATGCATTAGAAGCATATGTTTCGGTTATGGCAACAGGGTTTACTGATGGACTTTCTTTAATGGCTATGAAATCTGTTTTTGAGTTTTTGCCAAGAGCATATAATGATGGGCCAAATGATATTGTTGCAAGAGAAAAAATGGCAGAAGCAGCAACACAAGCTGGAATGGCTTTTGCAAACGCGTTTTTAGGAGTATGTCACTCAATGGCACATAAATTAGGAGCATATCACCACCTGCCACACGGAATTGCAAATGCTTTGTTGTTAACAATTGTTATGAGATATAATGCTGCTGAAAATCCTAAAAAAATGGGAACATTCCCACAATATAAATATCCACACACATTAAGAAGGTATTGTGAATGTGCTGAATATTTAGGAATTAAAGGAAAAGATGATAACGACACATTAGATAAATTTATTGAAGCTATTGAAAAACTAAAAAAAGAAGTTGGAATAAAAGACACAATAAAAGATTATGGAATTTCTGAAGAAGACTTTTTAAAAACACTAGATGAAATGTCTCAAATGGCTTTTGATGATCAGTGTACTGGAGCAAACCCAAGATATCCTTTAATTGAAGAAATTAAAGAGATGTTTAAAATGGCTTATTATGGTAAAAAATAAATTGATTAACAAATTTTAAAGTAAGGACATATAATAAAAATGAGCAAGAGGCAAACAAAAAAAGAGTTTAATATTTTAAGTCATATTTAAACTAGATGACTAAAAATTTATAGTTTTTTGAAATCTCTTTTGTTGTCTTAATCAACAGAAGGGATTTTTTAAATTTATTTAAATGAAAAAAGTGTAATTTTATAATATTATTTCATTTAATTATATAAAATTATTCTTTTCTCATTTAAAGTGAGTGGTGAGAATTTATGTATTTTGTAATTAAAGAAATTTTAGAAAGCAGTAGTGAAAAATGCATAAAGACTAATAAAGAAAAATATGTTGCTGTTCTTAGTTCAAAAGAATGGAAAAAACAAAAAGAAAGTTTTAGTTTTCAAATAGATATAGAACTTGAAACATCTGAAATTCTTTCAACAACTGCGGATGTTAATTATGATTGTTTAACAGGAACATTTTGCATTCCAAATAGAGAAGATCTTTCAAAAGAAAATAAGTTTGCTTTTGCTTTAGACGAAAATGGAATAGTTTTTATTGATGATAGTGGAACTGTTAAAGAAATTATTAAATCTATTAGAAAAGGGAAACGTTGGAGATTTCCTAGTTTAGAAAGATTTTTATATGATTTTTTAGATAATATAATAAAAAATGATTTTAGGATTATGGAAAGTTATGAAAGAGAACTTGGCATGATGGAATACACAATAATGAAAGATGAAGAATTAGATCCAAACAGGGTTAATGATATGCGAGGAGATATTAGAGATTTAAGAAATCACTATGAACAGCTTTTTGATTTAGGTCAACTTTTAAGAGAAAATGAAAACAATTTTTTTGATAATCAAAATATAAGATATTTTACTTTATTTTTGAATAGAGTTGAAAGATTAAAAGATATTTCAGCTTCTGTTAGAGACTATACTGTTCAGGTTCAAGATCTATATAAATCACATTTAGATATTAAACAAAATCATATTATTACTATGCTTACAGTAATAACCTCTATTTTCATGCCACTTAATTTAATAACTGGGTGGTTTGGTATGAACTTTAATAATATGCCTGGATTAAAAAAAGGTTACCCCTTAGTTGTTGTAATTTCTGTTGCTATTGTTATTGCATGTTTATTATTTTTCAAGAAGAAAAAGTGGCTTTAATTTAATGTTAATATTTTCCAATTTTCTACCAATTTTTAAATTTAAATTTTGTAAAATATATTTGTAAGATTTATTTTTAAGAAAAGAGGAATGTGGATGAACACTATTAAATTAAAACATAAAATTGCACTTTCTTGTAATGGAGATTTAAAAAAATATTTTAATAAGATAGAAAAAATAAATAAATTATTAATAAATAAAAATTCCAATTCTTTTAAAAATAAAGAATATATTGAAAAGTTAATTAAAAATTAAATTATATTTAGCATTAACCAAGATAAGTTTTGGTTAATGTTTTTTAATATTTTGTATTTTAATTAATTAATATAAAAGGTTAATTTAGGATATGCTTAAAATTATTTATTTAGAATAATATGTTTAATAAAAAACTAAATTTTAAGCTATTTAAAAATAATTAAATATTATTAAAATTTAAATTAAAATTAAATAAAAAACTTTAATAAAATTTTATTTTATATTTTTTCAAGAAATTTTATCTTAAAAATTAAAATATATTTTTAACAGTTAAAATAAAATTTTTATTATTCAAAAATTATAAATAATTTAAGTGTAATTCACATGTTATAAAAAATTTTAAATTTTTATATCTATCAAAATTTATAGATAGCTTTTAAGGTTCAATTAAAGTTTTGGATATATTATAATTTATATTTATTTAATAATTAAATGTTGAACTTTTTATTGTTTAAAATGTTATATATAAAAATTAATTTATTATCTATTATGTTTTTAACATATAAAATAAAAATAAATCTATTTAATTTTTTTAAAATTATTTATTATTGTCGTTAAATTGTAAAAAATAATATAATTTTTAAGTTTATATATTTTTATTAAAAAAATCAAAAGTATTATTTTAAAATTTAAATAAAGTTTTAAATGTAAAATATAAGTTAACATTTTTTATTAAATTATTTAGGAATTATAAAATTTAAGTAAAAATATAAAAATTAAGATAACATGAAATTATGAATTAAATTTTATTGTCTATATTCTTAAAAAGTTTTTAAATAAGGTTTTAAATATACAATTTATATTTATCGAATAATTTAGATATTAAACTTTTATGTTTCGTTAAATAATAAAATTTTAAATATTATTAAAAATATTAGTTTATTCTATTAGATTATTGAAGATGTTAAATTTAAATTATTCAAAAATAATAAAAATTAATATAGTATAAAACTATTAATGAAATTTTATTATATTATGTTTTAATTTAAATTTTAATAGATTAAAATATATTTTTTATAAAATTAATACATATATATTTTTTTTAAAAAAAATATTAAAAATATTATTTATAATTAAAATTTTAATTTACTTGAAAATTACAAAATTTAAATAAAAATATAAAAATTAAGATAACATGAAATTATGAATTAAATTTTATTGTTATATTTTTAAAAAGTTTTTAAATAAAGTTTTAAATATATATATTATAATCTATTTTTATCAAATAATTAAATATTAAATTTTTTATTGTTTAATTTTTAAAATATTATTTATGATAAAGAAAGTTTTTAGTTTTAAATTTATATTAAATACATTATTTTTTTTAAAATTCGAATAATTTTTTAAATATAAATTATAGGCTATATTTTTTTTATTAAATAAATCTTTTATGTTTTAAATTTTTATATATTTTAAAATCAAAATTTTTTTAAATTTATTTTAAAATTGGTTACAATTTATCATAATTTGTAAATTATTATTAAATTAATAAAATATTAAAAGTTGCAAAAAAGATAAAATTTTATTATAATTAAAAATAAAAAGTGTATATAAGGAGAAAAGTTAAATGAAAGAACAAGACAACAATAAAATTTATCCTTTAGTTCCTCTTAGAGGGGTTGTTGTTTTTCCAAAAGGAATTGTTAGCATTGATGTCGCTAGAGAAAAATCGGTTGCAGCAATAGAAGCTGCAATAAAAAAAGATAAACATATATTTTTAGTTGCACAAAATATAATAAGCGTTTCTTCTCCAGAAAGAACTGATTTATATAATGTTGGAACTGTTTGTGAAATAAAACAATTTCATAAATCTTCTTCTAACGAATATAAACTTTTGGTTAATGGAAAATATAAGGCAAAAATTTTAGATTTTATGCCACAAGAAGATATGATATGTGCTAAAATAGAACGTGTTGTTGAAAAATTAAACATTAAAGAAGATGAAAAATATCAAGCAGTTTTAAGGTCAATTAAGAAAAAATTTTCATCGTATTGTTCTGTTGTGAATATTGCTAGCAAAGATATTAAAAATGTTATAAAAAGTGAAAACGATTTATTTAAACTTTTTACGCTTTTAGTTGGGATAATGCCTTTTAAATTTTCTATAAAGCAAGATATGTTAGAAGAAAACAAAATTGAAAAAAAAGCACAAATGCTTTTAAAAGCTTTAACCGATGAAGTTTTAATCGCTCAAATAGAAAAAAAGATGATTAAAAAAATGGAAGAAAGAATCGATGAAAATCAAAAAAGATATTTTTTAAGAGAACAGGTTAAAGCAATTCAAGAGGAACTGGGAGAAGGCGAAAATAGTTTAAACAGTGAAAGCATATTCTACATGAACGAAATATCTAAAATTAAAGATATGCCTATTTCAACAAAAGAAGAGCTTTTTGAAAAAGCAAGACAGTTAGATAAAATTCCAGATCTTTCACATGAAGCATATGTTATAACAAACTATTTAGACACTGTTTTGAAACTACCATGGGATCAAAAAACTAAAGAAATTATTAAAATTAATAAAGCAAGCAAAATTTTAGATGCAAATCATTTTGGTTTAAAAAAGGTTAAAGAAAGAATACTTGAAAATTTAGCCGTTAGAAATTTTAAACCAGATATAAAAGGGCAGATTATTTGTTTGGTGGGGCCTCCTGGTGTTGGTAAAACTTCAATTGCAAAATCTATAGCACAAGCAATAGGACGAAAATTCACAAAAATTTCTCTTGGTGGAATTTCGGATGAATCGGATGTTAGGGGGCACAAAAGAACATATGTTGGAGCAATGCCAGGAAGAATAATAAATGCTATAATTAAATGTAAATCTAAAAATCCTTTGGTTTTGTTGGATGAAATAGACAAAATAGGAACAAGCTACAAAGGAGACCCTAGCGCTGCTATGCTTGAAGTTTTAGATTCAGAGCAAAATTACGAATTTGTTGACCACTTTATTGAAGTTCCATTTGATTTATCCGAATGTTTTTTTATCGCAACAGCAAACACAACTTCAACAATTCCAGAACCATTGCTAAATAGAATGGAAATAATAGAACTTGTTAGCTACACACCAGAAGAAAAATTCCATATAGCAAAAGAACATCTTTGGCCAAAACAAAAAGAAAGAAATGGATTAGAAAAACAAAATATTAAAATAACAGATAAAGCAATTTATGAAATAATTGAAGGATATACAAAAGAAGCAGGGGTTAGAAAATTAGAAAGAATGCTTGCTAGTTTGCTTAGAAAATCTGCAAAAAAAATGTTAGATGATAAAGATCAAAGCATTAAATTCACAGATAAAAATATTAAAGATTATTTAGGTTCTAGAAAATATACTAACGAATTAATTTCTAAAACAGATGAAGTCGGCTTAGTTAATGGTTTAGCGTGGACAAGTGTTGGCGGAGAATTGATGCAAATTGAAGCTGGAATAATGGAAGGAAAAGGTAATATTCAGCTAACTGGAAATTTAGGAGACATAATGAAAGAATCTGCAAAAACAGCAATTAGTTTTGTGCGATCTATTGCAGATGAATTCAATATTCCAAAAGATTTCTACAAAGAAAAAGATATACATATTCATGTTCCAGAAGGAGCAATTCCAAAAGATGGCCCTTCCGCTGGAGTTGCTTTGGCAACTGTTTTAGTTTCTGCATTAACAAAAACGCCAATTAGAAAAGATGTTGCCATGACTGGGGAAATTAGTTTAAGAGGAAGAGATCTTCCAATAGGCGGATTAAAAGAAAAAGCAATGGCAGCATATAAATCTGGAATAACAACCGTTTTAATTCCACAAGATAATGTTAAAGATCTTGAAGAAGTTGATGATGTTGTTAAAGATTCTATTGAGTTTATTCCATGCAAAACTGCTAATCAGGTTTTAAAATATGCTTTAATAACGGGGGAAAAAATAAACAAAGAAAAAACTTTGAAAAATATTAAAAAAAGTGCACGGTTAATGTGATTATGAACTATTCTAAAGCGGGTTTATTTAAATCTTGCTATTTAAAAAACCAATTGTTTAAAACAAATAAAAAAGAGGTTGTTTTTGTTGGTAGATCTAACGTTGGAAAGTCTTCTTTAATTAATAAGATGTTAAATAGAAAAAAATTGGCAAGGGTTAGTAATGTTCCTGGAAAAACAATTTCTATTAATTTTTACAATGTTGATGATATATTTTTTGTTGATTTTCCTGGGTATGGATTTGCTAAAATTTCAAAAAATAAAAAAAAATCTTGGGATTCTTTAGCAGACACATATTTCACAACAAAAAGAAAAATATTTTTAGCTGTTTTGGTTTTAGATGTTCGGCGTGGAATGCAGGAATTAGATTTTGAAATGATTAAATATTTAATTTCTAAAAAAATATATTTTGTTGTTGTTTTAAACAAGGTGGACAAACTAAAAAAGAACGAAGTTAAAGAAATTTTTGAAGAAACCGAAAAAGATCTTTCTTTTTTGAAAAATATTGAAATTATTTTATTTTCTTCAAAAACAGGAAAAGGAGTTGAAGAATTAAAAAATAAAATTGAAAACTATAGAGAAATTTTTGAAGTTTAAATTATGGAAGGTTGTTGAAAAAAATGTTTGTTAGTAGAAATTTGGGTGTTAATGAAAAAGGAAATTTAACAATTGGAGGAGTAGACACTGTTGAATTAGCAAAAAAATATGGCACTCCTTTATATGTTATGGATATAGATTTAGTTAGAGAAAATTGTAGAAAATATAAAGAAGCGTTAAAAAAATATTGTAAAACAGATTTTTTGGTTTGTTTTGCAAGCAAGTCTTTTTGTTGTAAAGAAATCTATAAAATAATTAACGAAGAAGGGCTAGGGGTAGACACAGTTTCTATTGGAGAGATGTATACTGCAAATAAAGCAGGTTTTCCAACCGAAAAAATGTGTCTTCATGGAAACAATAAAACAAGAGAAGAATTGGAATATGCCGTTAAAAACAAAATTGGTAGAATTGTTGTTGATAATTTAACAGAACTTAAAAATTTAAATAATATTGCAAAAGAAAATAATGCTAAGATGGATATATTACTAAGAATAAAACCTGGAGTTGATGCGCACGTTCATGAATATGTTACAACAGGAACAATTGATTCTAAATTTGGGTTTGCACTAGAAACCGATGAAGCTATTGATGCTGTTAAAGAAGCTATTAGTTCTTCTAATTTAAATTTAGTCGGGCTTCATTGTCATATTGGTTCTCAAATTTTTGAAATAAAACCATTTTTACTTGCTGCAGAAAAAATGTTGAATTTTATTAAAAATATTAAAGAAACAACAAATTATGAAATTTTGGAATTAAATTTAGGGGGAGGTTTTGGAATACCATATGTTAAAGAAGATGTTGCTTTAAATGTTGAAAATTGCATAAAAGAAATAGCTTCAACAATTGAAGAAAAATCTAAAAAGTTTGGTTTAAAAATTCCAAATTTAATAATAGAACCAGGAAGATCTATTGTTGCTCAAGCAGGAATCACACTATATACAGTAGGTGGTAGAAAAGAAATTTCTAATGGAAAAATATATATTTCGGTTGATGGAGGAATGACAGATAACCCAAGATATATTCTATATAAATCTGTTTATGATGCTGTTGTTGCTAATAAAGCTTCTGAAAAAAAAGAGGAAAAGGTTTCAATTGCAGGAAAATGTTGTGAAAGTGGAGATTTAATAGGAGAAAATGTTTTATTGCAGCGCGCTAAAGAAGGAGATGTTTTGGCAGTTTTAGTAACAGGGGCATATAACTATTCAATGCTTTCTAACTATAATAGAAATTTAAATCCTGCTGTTGTTTTTGTTGAAAACAAAGAATGCAAAATTGCTGTTAAAAGGCAAACTCTAGACGATTTGTTAAGAAACGATATTTAATTTTTGTTGAGGAAAGTTGCTATGAAAAAATTTTTTACGCATGAATATATAGACACTCAAATTGTTTTTATTGAAAAATGTAAGGAACTTTTAAAAGAAAAATATAAAAAAATTCCTAAATTCTATCTGCATTCATATGGTTGCCAGGGCAATGTTTCTGAAGGAGAAAAAATCGAAGGAATTTTAAATCAAATTGGTTTTATGAAAACTGAAAATGTTGAATCTGCTGATATTGTTATTTTAAACACCTGTGCAATTCGTGAAAAAGCTCAAGAAAAAGTTTTTTCTAATATTGGAAATATATTAAATTTGAAAATGAAAAATAAAGAAAAAATAATTGGAATTTGTGGATGTATGGTTCAGCAGGAGCATGTTAAAAATAGGATAGAAACAAATTTCAAAGAAATAAATTTGGTTTTTGGACCGCATGTTATTCATAAACTTCCCGAAATGCTTTATAATGTTTTGTTAAAAATTAAAAAACAATATATTGACATAAATGAAAAAGAAAACATTGAAGAAAATATTCCAATTCTAAGAGGAAGCAAAATTAAAGCTTTGGTTCCTATTAGTTATGGTTGTAATAATTTTTGTAGTTATTGCATAGTTCCATATGTTAAAGGTAGAGAAAGAAGTAGAGATTTTAATGTTATTTTAGATGAAGTAAAGAATCTTGTCGAAAGTGGTTACAAAGAAATAATGCTGTTAGGGCAAAATGTTAATTCATATGGAATAGATTTAGATTTAAAAGACGGTTTTGCTAATCTTTTATATGAAATAAATAAAATAAAAGGTGATTTTTGGGTTCGATTTATGACCTCCCACCCAAAAGATTTTTCAAAAAAATTGGTAGATGTTATATCAACATGCGACAAAGTTTGCAAACATTTTCACTTGCCTATACAAAGTGGATGTGATAGAATATTAAAAGAGATGAACAGGAAATATGATAAAAAAAGATATTTAGAAATTATTGAATACACCAAAGAAAAAATAAAAGATGCAACTTTCACAACAGATATAATAGTTGGTTTTCCAGGGGAAACATATGAAGAGTTTAAAGAAACATTAGATATTGTTAAAAGAGTTGAATATATTTCTATTTTTAATTTTATTTTTTCTAAGAGAGTTGGAACTAAAGCAGAAAAAATGCAGGATTTAGTTCCAAAAGAAGAAAAAACGAGATGGATAAATGAATTAATAGATATGCAAAATGAAATTAGTTTAAAACTCAATAAAAAATATGTTGGAAAGGAAGAAATTGTTCTTTTTGAAGGATTAAAAAACACAGGAGAAGATTTTATGGTTGGAAGAACAGATAAAAATATTTTGGTGTGTTGTGAAAAAAAAGAAGATAGAATAGGAAAGTTTTGTAGAGTTAAAATAAAAAAAGCTAATCGAACGATGTTGGAAGGAGAGTTGGTGGATTAATTATAAGCATTATTTTAGGATGAGAACATAAAAAAATCTTATAATTTTTATATTAGCATATTTTTTTTAAATTTAAATTTGATTTAATTAAAAAAATAAAGAATTCAGTTTAACTTTTCAATGTTTTGTTAACAAAATGGAAAGATATATAGATTAAAAAAAAAATAATTTTCAACTTATATTTAGTAATGTAGGTTTTAAATATAGATATTAAAAAATTAGTTAAAATTTTAGGAGTGATTTAAAATGGCAAAAATTTTAGAATTAGCCATCGAATTTGCAAAAGAAATACAAAAAACCGATGAATATAAAGAGTTGCAAAAAGCGAAAAAGAAAAACGATGAAGACAAAGAATTAAACAAAGAAATTGAAAATTTTAATGGTTTAACAACAAAGGTTAAGGAGTTAATAGCAAAAAAAGATTCAAAAAAAGAAGAAATAGATAGAACAAATGAAGAAATTAAAAATGCTTACGACAAGGTTATGTCTAATGAAAATATGATTAACTTTAATGTTAAAAGTAACAACATGAATATTTTAATGAACAAAATAAATTCTATTTTAATTGATGCTGTTAATGGAAAAGAAGTTAGTTTGTGTTCATTAAATGAATCTTCTGAATGTGGTAGTTGTAAAAAATGTCTTGGGAAGAAATAAAAGATTCAAAAAATCTATCTCCTATGATGAAACAATATGTTAAGATAAAGAAAAAATATAAAAAACATTTGTTATTTTTTAGATTAGGAGATTTTTACGAACTTTTTTTTGATGATGCTGTTGTTGCTTCTAAAGAATTAGAAATTGCGTTAACCGGAAGAGAATGTGGTTTATCTGAAAGAGCTCCTATGTGTGGTGTTCCACAAAAAAGTTCTGGTGTATATATTAAAAAGTTGATAGATAAAGGATTTAAAGTTGCTATTTGTGAACAAGTTGAACAACTCTCTTCTTCTTCAAAAATAATGAAAAGAGATGTTGTTAGAATAATAACTCCAGGAACTGTTGTTGAATCAGATATGTTAAGCAGCGGATTTAATAACTATATATGTTCTATCTATTTAAAAGAAAATTGTTTTGGGATTTGTTTTGCAGATATTTCGACAGGAACAGTTCAAATAGCACACATAACTTCAACAAATGTTGCACTTGATGTTATAAATGAATTGGAGAGATTTTCACCAGTTGAAATTTTATATAATGAAAAAGTTGTTAATTTAAAAGAAGTTATATCGTATGTTAATAAACATCTAAAATGTTTAGGTGAATTGGTAGATATGGACCAAAAAGAAAATTCCACATATAAAGCAATTATTGATGAACAATTTAAAAAAATTCCGGTTGAAGTGAAAGAATCAGAGCTTTGCATAAAAGCTTTAGGAGAACTTATTTTATATTTAAAAGAAACTCAAAAAGATGGAGTTAAAAGGCTCATTGATTTAATTTATTACGAAGGCAGAGAATATATGAAATTTGATGCTTTTTCTAGAAGAAATTTAGAGCTCACAAAAACTTTGGCAACAGGGCAAAAGCAAAGAAGTTTATTTTGGGTTTTGAATAAAACTAAAACTTCTATGGGAGAAAGGCTTTTAAGAAAAATAATAGAACAGCCTTTAATTGATTGCGATTTAATTATTAAAAGGCACCAAGCAGTTGAAAGTTTAATTAAAAATTCAGTTTTAAGGGATGGAATTTTAAATATATTAGCAAAAATTTATGATTTAGAACGGCTTATGACAAAAGTTATATATAAAACAATAAACCCAAGAGAATTAAAATCTTTGTCATACACATTTTCTAAACTGCCACTTATTAAAGATTATTTAAAACTTTTTACTGATAGCACTTTAATAAAAGAATTAAATGAAAAAATTTCTGATATGAAAAATGTTAGTGAAGTTTTAGAAAGCGCTATTGTGGAAGAACCACCATCAAATTTTAAAGAAGGCGGAATAATCAAAGAAGGATTTCATGAAGAGCTAGATAAATTAAAAGAAATTAAAATAAATGGAAAAGAAAATCTTTTAAAAATTGAAGAACAAGAAAGAAAAAAAACAAAAATTAGTAAATTAAAAATAAGCTATAATAAGGTTTTTGGTTATTTTATTGAAATCACAAAATCAAATTTAGAAAAAGTTCCAGAAAACTATATTAGAAAACAAACTTTAAGTGGATGCGAAAGATTTATAACAAAAGAATTAAAAGAATATGAAGAAAAAATTTTAACAGCAAGTGAAAAAATAATTGAAATAGAACAAAAAATTTTCGAGGAATTAAAAAATTTTGTAGCACAAAAATTGATAGAAATACAGCAAACTGCAAAAGCTATTTCTATGTTGGATGTTTTATGTTCTTTTTCGATTGTTTCACAAAAAAATAGATATGTTAAACCTGAAATGAATAATGGACAGAAATTAATAATCAAAAATGGAAGGCACCCTGTTGTTGAAGCTTTGTTAGAAGACCCTTTCATAACTAACGATACTATTTTAGATGATGATAAAAATAATATGATGATTATAACTGGCCCTAATATGGCAGGTAAATCAACATATATGCGACAGGTTGCAGTTATTGTTTTAATGGCACAAATTGGTTGTTTTGTTCCTGCTGATTATGCTGAAATTGGAGTTATAGATAGAATATTCACAAGGGTTGGAGCATGTGATGATCTTTCTATGGGTAAATCAACATTTATGATGGAAATAATTGAAGTTGTTGAAATTTTAAAAAACGCAACTAATAGAAGTTTAATAATTTTGGATGAAGTAGGAAGAGGAACTTCAACCTTTGATGGAATAAGCATAGCAAAGTCCATTGCTGAATATATTATAACAAACAAAAAAATAAAGAGCAAAACTCTTTTTGCAACGCACTATTTTGAATTAACATCCTTAGAAGAAGAAATTAAAGGGGTTGTTAACTATAATGTTGCTGTTAAAAAAAATGGAGATAACATAGTTTTTCTAAGAAAAATTGTAAAAGGTAGAGCAAGTAATAGCTATGGAATTGCTGTTGCTAAATTAGCCGGTGTTCCAAATAGCATAATTAAAAGAGCAAATTTCATTTTAGATGAATTAAAAAATAAAAAAGACAAATACTCAATATATAAATAAAATTTTAAAGGAGTTAAAATGATTAAATTAATTGCTGCTGTAACAATGCTAATAGATCATATTGGAGCTATATTGCTAGAATGGAATCCACATTGGCGAGTGCAATGTGAATTATGTAGAATGGTTGGAAGGATTTCATTGCCTCTTTTTGCTTTTTGCATAGCAAGAGGGTTTTATTTTTCAGAAAAGCATGGCACAACATTTAAATATATAAAAAATCTTACGATTATTAGCCTTATGACACAAACAATATTTACTTTTATGTCATATTTTTTATATGGCAAATTTGAATGGAGTAGAGCTAATTTAAATATATGTTTTGCATGGCTCATTTCGGTTATTATATTGAAATTAATTGCTTCAATTAAAGATATAAAAGAACAAAAAAGTATTATATCAATAGTTGCTATTGTTGCACTTTGCATTGTTGCAAGTGTAGCTCCTATTGAATATAATCTTTATGCAGTTGTTTATCCAATTATTTTTTATTATACTTTAATTAAAACAGAAAATCCCTTGTTTTGTTTTTTGCTTAATGTTATGAATTATTTTTTATATACCATAATAGAAAAGATCCCGATTTTTGCAAACACAACTAACCAGATTGTTGCTATTTTTGCTTTATTTATAGTTATTTTAATAAAACCAAAAACAGATAAATTAATTAAAATGCCTAAAAAGTTTTTTTATTGGTTTTATCCAGCACAGTTTTATGTTCTTTGTTTTATTAAGTGGTATTTCTTTTTAAGAACAAAGGTGTAAAACAAACCTAAAAAAGGAATGATTAAAAATGGCAGATATTTGCCTTTTAAAAAAAAATGTTTTTGAATTAATAGCAGCAGGAGAAGTTGTTACTAGTCCTTTTTGTGTTGTTAAGGAGTTGGTTGAAAATTCTATTGATGCTAATTCAACTCATATTTTAGTTGAAATAAAAAATGGTGGGAAGAGTTTAATAAGAGTTGTTGATAATGGAATAGGAATTAAAAATAAACAATGTAAGTTAGCTTTTTTAACTCATTCAACTAGCAAAATAAAAGATGAAGAAGATTTAAATAAAATTAAAACATTAGGCTTTAGGGGAGAAGCTCTTTCTTCAATTGCTGCCGTTTCTAAAGTTTTAATAACAACAAAAACTAAAAAAGAAAATTTAGGATGTAGATTTTTAATTGAAGGTTCTTTGGAAAAAGAATTCGATTTAGTAAATTGTTCGGATGGAACAACAATTGAAGTTAGAGATATTTTTTTTAATGTTCCAGCAAGACTAAAGTTTTTAAAAAGTGATTCTAAAGAAGCAGGTAATATTCAAGATATATTAGAAAAATTAGCACTATCTAACCCAAACATTTCGTTTGATTTTAAAAAAGATGGAAAAAAGATAATGCAAACATATAAAAGTTTAAATAAAAAAGATATTCTATTTAATATTTATGGAAAAGAATTTTGTGATGGTTTAATTGATTTAAATTTAAACGAGGAAGATATTAAAATTGAGGGTTTTATAACAGATAAAGAACATTGTAAATCATATAAAAGTGTGCAACATATTTTTGTTAATTCTAGATATGTTAAATCTAAAAATATAGCAAATGCTATTGAAGATGCTTATAGCGGCATAATAGAAAAAGGAAAATATCCGTGTTTTATAATATACATAAATGTTCCTTTAAATCAGGTTGATGTTAATGTTCACCCTAATAAAACAGAAGTTAGGTTTTCAAAAGAAAAAGATATTTTAAATAAAATTTCTTTTGTAGTTAGAGAAGCTATTTTTAAGAAAATAAATAGTTTTTTAATAGAAAAAAATTTAGAAAATATTAGGCCTGCATATGAATTTGAAGAATCTTTTGAGTTTAAATCTTCATCGATAAATCCATATAAATCAAAAGACGATGATATTTTAAATGGTTTTAAATATCTTTCTACTGCTAAAATAAAAAAACAAAATGAAATAAAACCAAAAGAAACTAGAATAGAAAATTTAACATCTTTGCAAGAGGAAATGTTTAATTCTATTGTTTTTGAAGAAGTTCAAGAAGAGAAAAAAGAAGTTGAAAAACAAGAAATAGTTGAAGAAAAAGAGTTAAAATTTAACACTTCAAAATTCAGAGTTATTGGGGAAATTTTTAAATTATATATATTAGCAGAATTTGAAGAAGATTTCATAATAATAGATAAACACGCAGCACACGAACGAATTATTTATGAAAAAATAAAACAAGAAAAAGAAAATTTAAAAAGGCAAATTTTAATATCCCCAATAAAAATTTTGTTAGGCTCTAGCGTTGATTGCGATTTAGTTTTGCAAAATAGAGATATTTTTTTAAGGTTTGGTTTTTTAATTGATCATTTTGAAGGACACTATATTTTAATACGAGAAGTTCCTTTAATTTTAGCCAGTGAAGATTGCAGTGAAGTTTTTGAAGAGATGGTTTCTAATTTAAAAAACAAAAAAAAAGATTTAACTCCAGAAAAACTAGATTCTTTATATAGTTTAATATCTTGCAAAGCAGCAATTAAAAAAAATCAGATTAATTCAAAAGAAGAGTTAAAAACGTTAGCAGAAAAGGTTTATTTTAACCCACAAATTCGAAATTGTCCACATTCAAGGCCAGTTATATTTATTTTTAAAAAAGAAAGGTTTGACAAAAAATTTGAAAGGAAGTAGAAATAAAGTTTGCGTTATTTTAGGGCCAACAGCAACAAAAAAAAGCAAATTAGCAGTTTGGCTTGCAGAAAAAATTAATGGAGAAATTGTTTCGGCAGATTCTATGCAAATTTATAAAGAAATGAATATTGCTACTGCTAAAATTGAAGAAAAAGAAAAGAAAAATATAAAACATTATATGTTAGATTTTTTAGAAATAGAAAAAGAATTTTCTGTTGCGCAATATGTTGAAATGGCAAAAAAAATAATAGAAGAAATTTTAAAGAAAAATAAAAAACCAATAATAGTTGGAGGAACAGGGCTTTATATTGATTGCTTGCTTTTTGGAACAAATTTTAAAAGTGATGTTAAAAATTTAGAATTAAGAGAAGAATTAGAAGAAGAATTAAAAAATAACGGTGCTGACTTTATGTTTGAAAAACTAAAAAAAAAAGATCCAGAGTATGCAAAAAAAATACATAAAAACAACACTAAAAGAGTTTTAAGAGCAATTGAAATTTTAACCTTAACTAATAAATCAATTGAAGAATATATAAAAGAAAACAATGAAAAAGAAGAATCTTTTAATTCTTTAAAAATTGGCTTAAACTATAAAGACCGAAATATTCTATATAAAAATATAAATAATAGGGTTGATTTAATGATTGAAAAAGGACTTTTAGAAGAAGCAAAAAAAATCATTTCAAAAAATCCTTCTAAAACGGCAATGCAAGCAATTGGATATAAAGAACTGAAAAAATATTTTAACAATGAAATAACGTTAGAAGAAGCAATTTTTAAGATAAAACAAAATAGCACAAGATATGCAAAAAGACAGCTTACATGGTTTAGAAGAGATAAAAAAGTGCATTGGTTTTTTTGGGATGAAAAAGAAGATTTTTTAATAAAAGATGAAATTTTAAATCTTGCAAAAAACTTTTTTAAATAAAATGAAAGAGGTTTGTTGTGAAATCTTTAATTTTAAGGATATTAATAATTTTTTTGGTTGTTATTGTTTTAATTTCTATAGTTTTTCAAATATATTTAAAATTTACTAATGACTATGAAACATACATAATAAATATTTCAAAAATAGAAAGAAAATGTGATGCAAACGGAATAATATTTAAAGATGAAGTTGTTTTAGATTTTGGAAATGAAACAATAATTAAGAATCTACATAAAGATGGAACAAGAGTTGGAAAAGATTCAAAAATAGCACAAACATATAAAACAAAGGAAGATGCTTTAAAATATGAACAAATTTCAATTTTAGAAGATGAATTAGAAGATTTAGAAAAATCTAGAGATGACAAATTAATGAAAAATTTAGATTTTGTTGGATTAGATAGACAAATAAGCACTGCCTATGATAGATTATTAGAAGATATAAACGAAAGGAAAATTTCAAACATAAATGAAGATAAACGAAAGTTAATGTCTTATTTAAACACAAAGGATGTTATAGTTAACAAAAAAACAGACTTTGAAAAATCTATTTCACAAATTTCTAATGAAATTAAAAATATAGAAAAAACTATGAATATGCCAAAAAAAATAATTTCTAAACATTCAGGTTATTTTGTTGGAAGCACAGATGGATTTGAAGAAATTTGTTCTATTGATTCTGTAGATGATTCAAATCTTGAAGAATTCAGAGAATTTAGCAAAAAAATATCTAATAAAAAACAAACCGATCAAAAAAAAGTTAAAATAATAACAAGCCCTAAAATTTTATTTAAAGCAATTGTTCCAACTAAAAAGATAGTTAACAAAAACATAAATAGAAAATTTAGAATTAAATTTAAAGAAACAGGACAGGAAGTTGAAGGATATTTACAAGATTTAATTTTAAAATATGATCAGAAATATGGTATTGCAATTTTTGAAATATATGATATGACAGAAAAACTAGCAAGTCTTAGAAAAAGTGATGCTGAAATTATTTTTGAAGAATTATATGGTTTTAAAATTCCAAAAGAAGCTGTTAAAGTTAATGAAAAAAATGAAACTGGAGTTTATGTTTTAGACTTAGCAAAGATGAAATTTAAAAATATTGATATTGTTTTTGAAGATGAACACTTTGTTATTTGTTCAAAAGATCCAAAAGACATATCTTTAAGTTCTAAATATATAAAAAATTTTGATAGAGTTATATTGAAAGGAAAAAATCTTTATGACAACAAAAGAATTTGAAAAAGAAAAAAAAATAATAGAAAATATAAAAATAATAAAAGAAAAAATTAAAAATGCTGCCAAAAAAGCAAACAGAAATTTTGAAGAAATTAAATTAATGGCAGTTACTAAAACTGTTAGTCCAAAATATGTTAATGTGGCAATTGAAAACGGTGTGAATTTATTAGGTGAAAACAAAGCACAAGAACTAAAAGAAAAGTATGAACACTATCTAAAAAAAGATGTTGAAATACATTTTATTGGGCATTTGCAAACTAATAAAGTTAAAGATGTTGTTAAATTAGTAAATTGCATTGAATCTGTCGATAGTTTAAAATTATTAGAAACAATTTCTAAGTTTTCTGCAAAAGAAAATAAAATAATGAATGTTCTTTTAGAAATAAATATAGGGGAAGAAGAAACTAAATTTGGATTTAAACCAAGCGAAATATTAGAAAAAATTGATTTTATTTCAAAAATACCTAATGTAAAAGTTAAAGGATTAATGTCTATTCCACCTAGGAAAAATGTAAAAGATTATTTTGAACAAATGAGAGCAATTTATATTGACATTTCGAATAAAAAAATAGATAATGTAGATATGGATTTTTTATCTATGGGTACTAGTGATGATTTTATAAAAGCGATAGAATATGGTGCGAATATAGTAAGAATTGGGAGATTTTTATTTGGTGAAAGATAAAATATTAAAAAAATTAGGGGGATTTAAAATGGGTTTTTTGGATAAAATCAAAAATATGGTTGGAGCATCTGAAGATTTTGATGAAGATTTTGAAGAGGAAGTTATACAAAAAAATGAAGATACATCAAATAGTAATGGCAGAGTAGTTAACATAAAAGCACAAGCGAGAGTTAGAGTAGTTATTGTTAAACCAGAGCGTTTTCAAGATTCTAGTTCAATTGTTGATTATTTAAAAGACAATAAAACTGTTGTTTTAAATTTAGAATCAACAGATAAAGAAGCTTCACGTAGAATTATTGATTTTTCTAGTGGTGCTGCATATGCAAATAATGGGCAAATAAAATGTATTGCAAATAGAACATTTATAATAACTCCATATAATGTGGATGTCGTTGGAGAGGATGTTATAGATGAATTAGAGAACAATGGAGTATTTTTTAAATAATAAAACTTATTAATTCGGAGGTTATAAAATGAAAGGATCAGAAATACAAAATCTCGTGTTTAGTTTTGGATTTTTTGGATATAAAAAATCTGATGTTAAAGCTTTTTTACGGGAAATCTCAGAATATGTTTTAAAACTTGAAAACAAAGTATATAAACTAGAAGTTGAAAGAGATAAGTTGCAAAATAAGTGTAATAAAATAGAAATAGATGAAGGTAAATTCGCAGAAATAATGAATACAGCTCATGATTTTAAAGGAAGGATTGAAAATGAAGCTAAAAAAAAGGCAGAAGAAATAATAAATAATGCAAAAATAACATATGAAGAAGTTGTTAAGGCAACAAAAAATGAAAAATTGAAATTAACAGTTATTAAAAGAGAAGTGAATATGTTAAGAAAAACAATTTTAGAAAAGTTAGATAGTTTTGTTAGTATGATTGAGATGAAAGAAAAAAATATGGCTTCTCAAGAAGAACCAAAACATTTTAATTTTGAAGTTAATATTTCTTCAAACAAAAACGAAAAAGAAGATAAGTTTGATTTAAATAAATTGGTGATGGATTCTAGGGAATCTATAGAAAAAAATGAAGGAGAAACTTTAGAATTTAATACAAATAAAAATATTTATAATGATAATGATGATTTAAATCCAAAAAAAATAGATTTAGATAAACTAAATCCGGATAAAGACTATATTAAAAATAAATTTAGAGAAATAGATTTAAGATAATATTAAGGAGTTTTTAAAGATGTGTAAAAATTATGATGAAGGGCTAAACCTTCCAAAGACGAAATTTCCTATGAGAGGAAATCTTCCTAATAAAGAACCAGAACTTTTTAAAAGTTTAGAAGAAAATAAAATATATGAAAAATTAATGGAAAAGAATAAAGATAAAGAGCTTTATATTTTACATGACGGGCCTCCATATGCTAATGGAGACATTCACCTTGGAACTGCTTTAAATAAAATTTTAAAAGATTTTATAATAAGACAAAAAAATATGTGTGGATTTAAAGCACCATTTGTTCCAGGATGGGATACACATGGTTTGCCAATTGAATTAAAAGCTTTAAAAGCAGCGGGAAAAGATAAAGACAAATTAACTGCAATTGAGCTTAGAAATATGTGTAAAGAATATGCTTTAAAATATGTTGGAATACAAAGGGAACAGTTTAAAAATTTAGGGGTTATTGGAGATTTTTCTAATCCATATTTAACATTTAACAAAGAATTTGAAGCAAAACAAATTGAAGTTTTTGGTGAAATGTTAAAAAAAGGTTATATATATAAAGGACTAAAACCGGTTTATTGTTGTTCTAAATGTAAAACAGCCTTAGCAGAATCTGAAATAGAATATGAAAACGACCCATGTTGTTCAATTTACGTTAGTTTTAAAGTTGAAAAAGATAATGGTTTTTTTGAAAAAATAGGCTTAGATAAAAATAACGTATTTTTTGTTATATGGACAACAACAGCTTGGACTATGCCTGCTAATGTTGCAATTTGTCTTTCTAAAAAATTTGAGTATGCAATAGTTAAAGCAAATGGTAAATATTATATTATGGCAAAAGATTTAATTGAAAATTGTATGCAAGAAGCTGAAATTGAAAATTACGAAATTTTTAAAACTTTCACTGGAGAAGTTTTTGAAAATATGACAGCAATGCACCCATTTATAGATAGAGAATCTTTAATAATTTTAGGAGATCATGTTACTTTAGAAAGTGGAACAGGATGTGTTCACACAGCTCCAGGGCACGGGGTTGAAGACTTTGAAGTTTGCAAAAAATATAAACAAATACCAATAAAAGTTGTAATAGATGATGAAGGAAAAATGAACGAAGAAGCTTTTGAGTTTAATGGTTTAAAGGTTGATGAAGCTAATATTAAAATTGTTGAAAAGCTAAAAGAAGTAGACAGACTTTTTGCAATGAAAAACATAAAGCACAAATATCCACATTGTTGGAGATGTAAAGAACCTATTTTGTTTAGGGCAACAATGCAGTGGTTTTGTTCTGTTAATGATTTTAAAGAAACTGCTTTAAAAGAAGTTGAAAATGTTAAATGGATTCCAGCTTGGGGAGAGAATAGAATAACAAATATGATAAAAGATAGAAGCGATTGGTGTATTTCTCGTCAACGTGTTTGGGGGGTTCCAATTCCTATTTTATATTGTAAAGATTGTAAAAAATATATTGTAGATAGTGCTTTGATGGAAAAAATAACCGAGATGTTTAGACTATATGGGTCAGATTGTTGGTTTGAAAAAGGTGTTGAAGAATTTTTGCCAGAAAACTTTAGTTGTGGTCATTGTGGTGGAAAAAATTTTGAAAAAGAAACAGATATAATGGATGTTTGGTTTGATAGTGGATGTAGTCATGTTGCCGTTTTAGAAACTAACGAAAATTTAAGGTGGCCAGCGGATTTATATTTAGAAGGAGCAGATCAATATAG
Source organism: Oscillospiraceae bacterium (assembly GCA_902772105.1). Lineage (GTDB taxonomy): Bacteria > Bacillota > Clostridia > Oscillospirales > Ruminococcaceae > RUG12519. The sequence continues at coordinate 46,697 of CACXZI010000002.1, forward strand.
AGGTTGGTTTCAATCTTCTTTGTTAACATCTGTTGCATATAAAGGAAAATCTCCATATAAAAGTGTTTGTACACATGGTTGGGTTGTTGATGGAGAAGGAAGAAAGATGTCTAAATCTTTAGCAAATGGAGTTAAACCAGAAAAGATCCTTTCAAAATATGGAGCAGACATTTTAAGGCTTTGGGTTGCTTCGTCAGATTATCATAGTGATATTAGAATATCTGAAGACATTTTAAAACAATTAACCGAAAGTTATAGAAAAATTAGAAATACCGCAAGATTTATTTTAGGAAATCTTTGCGACTTTAACCCAGATTCAGATATGCTAGAAATAAAAGATTTAGAAGAAATTGATATTTTTGCAATAACTAAATTAAATGAACTAATTAAAACTGTTAAAAATGCTTATGATGAATTTAAATTTTTCAACATATTTCATAATTTGCATAATTTTTGTGTAGTTCATATGTCTAATTTTTATCTTGATATAATAAAAGATAGATTATATTGTGAAAAAGCAAATGGAAAAACTAGAAGGGCAGCTCAAACCACAATGTATATTATTTTGGACGCATTAACTAGAATGATTGCGCCAATTTTGGCATATACAAGTGAAGAAATTTGGAGCTATTTGCCACATAAAAAAACAGATGTTGAAGAATCTATTTTGTTTAACGAAATGTATGATGAAATAGATGTTAAAAAAGATAAAGAGTTCATCGAAAAATGGAATAAAATTTTAAAGGTTAGGGAATTCGTTCAAAAAGCTTTGGAAGAAAAAAGAAGAGATAAACATATTGGGTCTTCACTAGAAGCAAAAGTTTTAATATATTGTGAAGATGAAATGTTTAATTTTTTAGATTCTTTAAAAGATATTTTAAAAACAATTTTTATTGTATCTAAGGTTGAAGTGTTAAAAGGAACCGATGGAGAATATAAATTTGAAGAATATAAAATTGGAGTAGATATAAAAAAACCTGATGGAGAAAAATGTGAAAGATGTTGGAGTTATTGTGAAACTGTTGGAAAAAATCAAACACATAAAACCTTATGTGAAAGATGTTGTGAAGTTTTAAATTAAAAACTATTTTAAAAGTTGGTGTTATAACATTGTTAGGTGGCAACTCAAAAATATTTAAATTTAAAAAAAATTTAAAAAAATATAAATTTTTAATTTATTCATTATTTTTATGTATTGGTTTAATTTTTATAGATCAATACATAAAAAATTGGATTATTAAAAACATAAATTTTAAAGGTGGGTTTATTTTAATACCAAAGTTTCTTAGAATTACATATGTTAAAAATTATGGTGCTGCATTTAGTATATTTTTTAAAAAGACTAATTTTTTAATATTTTTCACAATTTTAGTTATATCATTTTTTGTTATATATATGATAAAAAACAAACCAAAAGATAAAATATATATATTTGGAGTAACTTTAATTTCTGCTGGAGGGATTGGAAATTTAATAGATAGAGCATATAAAGGTTATGTTGTTGACTACATAGATTTAATTTTTGGAATATTTTATAATTTCCCAATTTTCAACTTTGCAGACTGTTTAATTGTTGTTGGAAGTTTCATAATTTTATTTAAATTTATAAAAAAAGAATTTTTTGTTAATGAATATAGAACTGCAAAAAAAGTTAGATTTTAAATATTAGTTTTTTTATAATAATTATTTAAATAAAAAATAAAATTTAATTATGTTTTTTGCTTATATGTATTAAAAGCACAGAATTGAAAATTTAATATAAAAAAACTTCATCATAAAATATGATGAAGTATTAAAAATAAGTTTGTTTTATATTTTTTATTCAGTTTTAAAATAATTATTATGAGCAGCGTAATTAGCTTTTTCAATGCATATTGACATTTCTTGAAAAAGAATTTCTAATTTAGCGAAATCTTCGCCCTTAAATTTAGGAAAAAAACCAGGACCACAATATGTAAAGTTTGCATCAACAATCATTTCCAATTTTTTCCCTTCGTTTAAAATTTCGCGTATAAAACTAATCAAAATTAAAGGCAATTTTTTTCCATTTGTATTGTTTTTATTCATAAGTTTCCGGTGAATATAATAAGTAAGCATATAAAGTGCTTCTGCACGTGATAACATTCTTTTTTGCATATCGTAATCAACATAACTTGAGTATTCTTTTTTAAATTCTGAATAGTCTTCTTTTAAAATTTTAATCAAATTATTTATTTGTTTATTAATCACATCATATGAAAAAAATCCATTAATTTTTTTTGTAAGGTCTAAAAATGCATAAAATGAACTGTCGAACATATCTTTTGTTGGATTATAATATTTCTTAGTATCTATCCAAGTGCCTGTTTGTGGATCTATGATTATATCTCCCTCGATTTTAATTTTTTCCTTGTCCAAATTTCTAATTTCTATAATATAATTTTTCGCTTGCTCTAAAATTTCTTCATCCGTTTCCACTCTTACTTCTTGATTTTGATTTTCGGTATTTATTTCTATTGTTGGTTGATTTATATTCACATCTTGTACATTAAAATTATTAAACATTATTTTCATCCTCCGTCAATTTATTATTCTATATATTTTATTATATGTATAAAAATGTCGGATATCAAGTTATTTTAGAATATTTTAAGAGTATTGTATATTCAAAGACATTAAAAAAATAGACGAAAAAACTTTAGGTTTAATAGTTTTAAAATTGATAAAGCTAACATTAAAAATTAAGAAATATTAAGCAAAATATATATTATTGAAAATATAAAAAGTAATGATCTTTAATAAAATCACATTGATTAATATATAAAAAAATTGGTTTTTTAGATTCCTTTAAAAATAAACTAATTCAACTATCCACAAAAATAACGCTATTTTTTATGTTAATTACAAATTATAACACTAGCAATATTTATATATTCTTTTATTTTTATTGTTACTTTCATAAAGTTTCTGCTATTCAAATATGTTATTAAAAAAACTTCATTACACGTAACACCTTTAAAATCATCCACATTGAAAGTTTTTTCATATTATTTCATTAACAAATATATAGTGATGAATGATAGAAAATTTAACAATAATTAAATTAATTTTTTTAAAATAGAAAAGTTATTTAGATATCTTTATTTTTAAAAAATAAAATTTTGCTAAAATATTTTTAATATGTTATAATATTAAAAAATTATTATTTTAACTAAAGAATGTATAGGTATAAATTAGTGGAAAATTTTGAAGAAATAGTAGTTGAATTAAAAGATATTAATAAAAGAATTGATGTTTTAATATGTGAAAAATTTCCGGATTGTAGTAGAAATTTCATACAGAAATTATTTTTAAAAGAAAAAGTTTTTTTAAATGAAAAAAAAATTAATAAACACTGTAAAGTTTCGGTTAATGATACAATAAAAATTTTTTTTCCAGAACCAGAAAATTTTGAGGTTAAAGAAGAAAAAATTCCAATTGATGTTGTTTTTGAAGATGATGATATTTTAGTTGTTAACAAAAAAAGAGGCATGGTTGTTCATCCTGCTCCTGGAAATTATAATAATACTTTAGTTAACGCTTTAATGTGGCATTGTAAGAAAAAACTTTCTTCAATTGGGGGAGTTTTGCGTCCTGGAATTGTTCATAGAATAGATAAATTAACAACAGGTTTAATTGTTGTTGCAAAAACCGATAAAGCTTTTAAAAGTCTTTCTGACCAAATTAAAAATCATTCTTTTAATAGAAAATATATAGCAATAGTGCATGGAAAATTTAAAGAAGAAAAAGGAACAATTAATTTACCAATTGGAAGAAGCAAAAAAGATAGAAAAAAAATGGCTGTTAATTTTTTAAACGGAAAACAAGCAACAACTCACTATAAGGTATTAAAAGAATTTAAAAATTTTAGTTTTGTTGAATTGAAATTAGAAACAGGCAGAACACATCAAATTCGTGTGCATATGGCATATTTAAATCATCCGGTTGCAGGAGATTTAACATATGGTTTTAAAACTGATGCAAAAAAATATAAATTAAATGAAGGACAGTGTCTGCATGCAAAGGAACTTGGTTTTTTTCATTATAAACTCAAAAAAAATGTTAATTTTATTGTTGATGCGGACGAATATTTTTTAAATTTTTTGAATAAATCTCAAAATGAAATATAAAATTTTTGGAGGGAAAAATGAACGAAAAAGAAGAGAAATCAATTAATTTTTTAACCATTGTTATATATGGAGTTTTTATGGGGATTTTCGAAGTTATTCCAGGCATAAGTGGAGGAACTTTAGCATTTATTTTAGGGATTTATGAAACTTTAATTGGAGCTATAAGTAACATTAAAAAAGATTTTAAAAAAAGTTTTAAAATATTGCTGCCAATTTTAATAGGTATGGGAATTGGTGTATATTGTTTTAGCTATCTTATGAGTTTTTTAAATAGAAATTTTCCGATGGAAGTTAATTTTTGTTTAACAGGGTTAATTATAGGAATTATTCCTTCGATTGCAATGGAAGCTTTTCTACTTTTAAATCCTTTTCTAGATGAAAAAATTAAAGGAAATAGAAAGGTTTTTAAAACAAATCCTTTAAAACTATATAGTTCTATTTTCACTTTTATGATGATGATTTTTGTTATGATTTTAATAAATTATTTTTCTTTCACACTAAACGTAACTGGGGAAGTAATTGAAAATTTAACATTTTTTGAATTTTTAAGATTTTTTGTTGTTGGATCTTTAGCAGCATATTGTTTGATGTTGCCAGGATGCAGCGGAAGTTTAATAATGCTTGTTTTTGGAACATATTACAGCGTTATCGAAGCAATTCATAAAATAAACATACCAATAATTCTAACAGTTGGTTTTGGGATTTTGTTTGGACTTTTTTTTGGTGCTAAAATAATTGAATATTGTTTGAAAAAATTTAAAGCACAAACTTTTTTTGCAATTTTAGGTTTAATTATTGGCTCTTCAATTTCACCATTTTTAAATTTTTTAAAATCTTGTTCTAAAACTTTAACTTTTGAATTTTTAGTTGTTCATGGGCTTTTTTCAGTTGTGGCTCTTGCTTTAGGGCTTATATTTTCGGTTTCATTCTCTACTAAATTTAAAAATAAAAGTTGACAAGTTATGTTTTTATGATATACTAGGCTTAGTGTGTTTTATTTAAAAAAAGGAGGTGTTTTTAAATGGCAGTTCCAAAGCGAAAGACATCTAAAGCTAGAAGAGATAAAAGACGTTCAAATGTTTGGAAGTTAAAAGAACCAAACTTTTCAAGATGTGGTAATTGTGGTGGATTGAAAATGCCTCATAGAGTTTGTGGTTATTGTGGCTTTTATAAAGGTGTTGCAGTTTTAGAAAAAAAAGAAGCATAAAAAATAAAAATAAAAGGCAAAGCTTTGGCTTTGCCTGATTTTTTTATATCAAACAAATTAGAAAATATTTTAAAAATATATTTCATTATAATTTTAATTAAAGAATTTATTAAACAATAATTTAAAATTTTTTGTTTTAATAGATTACAAATATTACAAAATTGTGGTTTATATTAAATTTGCAGGTTAAATATTTTTAATTTAATAAGTGCTTAGTTGTAATTATTATTTTAACATTATAAAAAATTTTATATTATCTATGAAATAATATAATTTTTAATAAAAATGTTTACTTATTATTTATATTAAAACTAAATAGAAATTTTTAGAATATAGATCTATATTTAAATTATTTTGAATAAATTTTAATTTTTGTTGTAAATATTCTAATTAATTAATTTTTAAAAACTTAATAATTAATAATGTTTTAAAAAATAGAAATTTTGAGTTTGTTTAATTTCATACATAACATCTGGTTTTTTAAATTAACTTTTCTTTTTAGGTTCTAATTAAAAAAAATATTAAAAAATACTTAATAACCCTAAATTTAAAGATTTTATTAAATTAGTGTTTTTAGTTTAATAACTATTTAAATTTTTATGTTTGTTTTATTATTAAACAATATTTAACTTAAAGATTTGTAAAAAAATTCAAAAAATGATATAATAAACAAAATTAGAGTTTTAGCGACAACTATAAATCTTTTATATTTTTGAATAAGGAGGGGAGTTTATGTCTGTTCCAATTGTTGCAATTGTTGGAAGAGCAAATGTTGGAAAATCAACTTTGTTTAACAAAATAATAGGAAAAAAACTTTCAATTGTTGACGATTTTAAAGGTGTTACGCGTGATGGAGTTTTTTCAATAACAGATTGGAACGGCAAAAACTTTATGTTGGTTGACACAGGAGGATTTGAACCAAAAACAGATGAAGATCAAATTTTAACAAAAGTAACAACAAAAACAAAAGAATATATAAATATAGCTAGTGTTATAATTTTTGTAACTAACATAAGAGATGGCGTTGTTTCTGTGGACATTGAATTAGCTGATTTTTTGAAAAAGACTAAAAAACCAGTTTTTTTGTGTGTTAATCAATGTGATTCTATTGGAGACCCTCCTGTTGAATTTTATGAATTTTTCAATTTATTCCATGAAGAAATTTTTGCAATATCAGCAGTGCATGGACATGGAATTGGTGACCTTTTAGATTCTGTTGTTAAAACAATAAAAAACGATGAAATGCTAGAAGAAAGTGAAAATAGAATAAAAATAGCAATTGTGGGAAAACCAAACGTGGGGAAGTCTTCTCTAGTTAACGCTTTGTTGGGGAAAGAAAGATTAATTGTTTCAGACATAGCAGGAACAACAAGAGATTCAATTGATGTAACCATTAAAAAAAATGATATAGAATATGTTTTTGTGGATACAGCTGGGGTTAGGAAAAAATCTAAAGTTAAAGAAAATGTTGAAAAATATAGTGTTTTGCGGTCTTTAATGGCAATTGAAAATTCGGATATCGCTATTTTAGTTCTAGATTCTGAAATTAAAGCAGTTGAACAAGATTTAAAAATTGCAGGATTCATAAAAGAAAAAGGAAAAGGAATGATAGTTGCGATTAATAAATGGGATTTAATTGAAAAAAATAATGATACCACAAAAGAATATGTTAAAGAGTTAAAAACAAATTTTAGTTTTGTGCCATATTTTGAACATATTTTCATTTCCGCCAAAACAGGACAAAGATTAACAAATTTATATGATTTAATAAAAAAGGTTGATTGTGAAAGCAAAAAAAGATTAACAACAGGAATGTTGAACGATTTACTTTCATATTCTATAGCAAAAACACAAACTCCTTCTATTAAAGGAAAAAAGTTAAAAATTTTTTATATGACACAGGTTTCTATTAAACCTCCAACATTTGTTATATTTGTTAATGATAGGGAGTTATTCCATTTTTCATATAAAAGATATTTAGAAAATCAAATTAGAAAAGAACATGGTTTTAAAGGGGTTCCCATACGTTTCATTATAAGAGAAAATAAAAAATAGTTTTTTGGAGTGATATTTTTGATATTAAAAATATTTGTTATTATTTTATCTTGTCTTTTTGCGTACATTTTAGGAAGTTTTAATTTTGCAATTTTCATAACTAAAAAGTTTTATAATAAAAATATAAAAAAATTAGGTAGCAAAAACGCTGGAATGACCAATGTCTTAAGAAATTTTGGAAAAAAACCTGCAATATTAACTTTAGCTGGAGATATGCTAAAAGGTTTTATTTCTATTTTAATTTGTAATATTATGTGTTTTAAACTTTTTAGCACGGAAGATTTAATAATTTTTAGATATATTGTTTTGATTTTTGCTTTAATAGGGCATATATTTCCAATATTTTATAATTTCAAAGGTGGAAAAGGAATTTTAGTTGTTGCTGGATCTTTAATTTTGGTTAATTTAAAGGTTTTTTTAGCGTTGTTAGCAGTTTTTTTAATTGTTTTTAAAATTTCTAAAATAGTTTCTTTTGGTTCTTTATCTTGTGCATTTATTTTGCCAATTTCAACTTTTTTAATGGATTATTTTAATCATCAACTTTCAACAAAAATAACAATCATAACAACAATTATCACAACAGTTGTTTCTATTATAATTATTTTTGCGCATAAAGAAAATATAATAAGACTTCTAGAAAAAAAAGAGCCAAAAATAAAGGATTGAGGTTTTAAAATGAAAACTAAAATAGCAATTTTAGGAGCAGGAAGTTTTGGAACAGCAATTGCAAAACTTATTTGTTCATATGAAAAATATGAAGTTATTTTGTGGTCTGCAGTTAAAGAAGAAATAGAAGAAATAAAAAAAAATCAAGAGATTAAATATCTCCCAAATATTAAAATAGACACAGATAAAATTTTTTTAACAACAGATAGTTTATTCTTAAAAAATGCTGATATTATAATTTTTGCAGTTGCCTCTAAATATGTTAGAAATGTTGCAAAAAATATCTCTAAATATATTAAAAAAGATGCTATTATTGTTAATGTTGCAAAAGGGTTAGAACAAGAAAGTTTTAAAAGACTTTCACAGGTTATTTATGAAGAAACAAACTCAAAAAAAATTGTTGCTTTATGTGGGCCTTCTCACGCAGAGGAAATTGCAAGATTTATTCCAACAACAATTGTTGCATCTTGCAAAGATTTAAAAATCGCGGAATATATTCAAGAAATTTTAAATTCGAGTTTTTTTAGAGTTTATGTAAATGAAGATATTATTGGTGTTGAAATTGCTGCTGCATTAAAAAATATAATAGCTCTTGCTGTTGGAATATGTGATGGATTAAACCTTGGAGATAACACAAAAGCAGCGTTAATGACAAGAGGCCTTTTTGAAATAGCAAGATTAGGAGTTTTTTTAGGTGCAAAAGAAAAAACTTTTTTAGGCTTAGCCGGAATAGGAGATTTAATTGTAACCTGCACAAGTGGGCACAGCAGAAACAAAAAAGCAGGTTTTTTAATTGGAAAAGGCATTGAAGTTTCAAAAGCATTAGAAGAAGTTAACATGGTTGTTGAAGGGTATTATGCAACAAAAGCAGCATATGAATTTTCTAACCTAAATAAGATATATATGCCAATCACTAAAGAACTTTATGAAATACTTTACGAAAAAAAAGATATAAAAAAGTCAATTGAAAGTCTTATGAACCGAAAAACAAAACATGAATATGAAAAATTCTAATTTTCTTTTAAAATTAACTTGCATAAAAACAAATATTATGATATATTATTTGCGTGTTATTGTATTTTAAACTATATTTTGTAATTTTTTAACAAAATATAAAACACACGCATTTGTTAGGTGTGATATTCGTGTGGCTTTTGTAGCTGGATATTACTAAAATGCGGAGGTAAAACAAAAATGGAGGTTTTAAATGGCAACAGTATCAATGAAACAATTACTAGAAGCAGGGGTTCATTTTGGACACCAAACAAGACGATGGAACCCTAAAATGAAAAGGTATATCTACACAGAAAGAAATAAAGTTTATATAATAGATCTACAAAAAACGGTTAAAGAACTTGAAACAGCTTGTAATTTTATAAGCAAAATTGCAAGTGAAGGTGGAGACGTTTTATTTGTTGGAACAAAAAAACAAGCTAGTGAATCTGTTAAAGAGGAAGCATTGCGTTGCAATATGTATTATGTTAATGCTAGATGGCTAGGCGGAATGATGACAAATTTTAAAACAATTAGAACAAGGGTGGATAGATTATATAAATTAAATAAAATGAAAGAAGACGGAACTTTTGATTTATTACCCAAAAAAGAAGTTAATAAACTTAATCTCGAAATAGAAAAATTAGAAAAATTTTTGGGCGGAATCAAAAAAATGGAAAAACTACCTAAAGCACTTTTTATTGTAGATCCAAAAAAAGAAAGGATTGCAGTTTTAGAAGCAAAAAAATTAGGAATTCCAATAGTTGCAATTGTAGACACAAACTGTGATCCAGATGAAATAGATTATGTTATTCCAGGAAATGATGATGCTATTCGTGCTGTTAAGTTAATAACATCTTTAATTTCAACAACAATAATCGAAGCAAAACAGGGAAAAGTAGACCCAGAAGAAACTCAAGAAAACAAAGAAGAAGATAAAGAAAATATTTCTAAAGATACCAAAAATCAAGAAATAGAAGAAGAAAAAATATAATTTTTGATAGAAGATAGGGAGGTTAAACATGGCAGGAAATTTCACAGCAAAGGATGTTCAAAGTTTAAGACAAAAAACTGGTGTTGGTATGATGGAGTGTAAGTCTGCATTGCAAGAAGCAAATGGAGATTTTGATGAAGCAATTGCTATATTACGTAAAAAAGGAGCAGCAAAAGCAGCTAAAAAAGCGGATAGAATTGCAGCTGATGGAATTGTTGCAGTTAAAATAAAAGATAATGTTGGTGTTATGGTTGAAATAAACACAGAAACTGATTTTGTTGCAAAAAATGAAAGATTTAAAAAATTTTCGGATTGTATTTTAGAAACAATTTTAAATAATAATCCAAAAAATTTGGAAGAATTAAATCAATTAAAAGCTTACAACTCTGATTTAACAGTAGAAAAAGCTCTTCAAGAAGAAATTCTAACAATTGGAGAAAATATAAAAATTAGAAGATTTGTTAAATTAGGAGGAAAATTAATGTCTTATGTTCATGGTGGTGGAAGCATCGCTGTTTTGGTTAAATTTAATGATGACGCGGATTTAAATGATGAGAAATTTATTGAATATGCTAAAAATATTGCAATGCAAATAGCAGCTGCAAATCCACAATATTTAGAACCAAGAGAAATACCACAAAATGTTTTAAACGAAGAAACTGAAATTTTAAAACAACAGGTTATTAATTCAGGTAAACCAGAAAATATCGCAGATAAAATAGTTGCAGGAAAAATAAAAAAGTTTTATCAAGAAGTTTGTTTAAAAGAACAAGAATATGTTAAGGAAAATAAATTAACTGTTGATGAATATACTAAAAAAGTTTCAAAAGAGTTGAATAAACCAATTGAAATTTTAAAGTTTATTAGAATGGAAAAAGGAGAAGGAATAGAAAAAAGATCAGATAATTTTGCCGATGAAGTGTCTTCAATGTTAGGTTGATTTTAAAAAATAATTTATATTTTGAAGGAGCAAAAAAATGAATGGTGTTAAAACTAGTTTGTTATTTTTAGTAGACAAGCCTGAGCAACATAGCGAATTAATTAGAGATTTATATTGCTTAAAAAATATAAATGTTATGCGTATGGATATGAATTTTAACCAAGTGCGTGGTTTCATAAATAGGAAGAGAAATTGTGTTATTTTTTTGTTTGTTGAAGAAAGTAAAGGAAAAGCTATGAATATGCTTCATAATATATATAATAACACATATAATACGCCGTATATTATTAGTGTTTTTAGAACTAGTCGCGAAAGATTTTTAGAACATGTCAAAACCTGTGGAATTTTCAAACTTTTTTGTGTTAAATCTAAAGATTATGACGATAAAAAGGTTATAGAATGGGTAGAAAAAATTTGTAATTATATTTCGATGAACTCTGTTTTTCCTTTTTCTCAATCTTATGCTAATTCTTATGTTAGAAGTAAAATATGTCAAAAATTAGAAAATATAGGAATGACATGTTATTTAACAGGTTATAAATACATTGTTGACGCTATTGAACTTTATATGAAAAATTTGAATTTTTATATAACTTCAGATATATATAAAGAATTATCGCAAAGATATAAAACTGCAGCTGCAAACATAGATAGATGTATGCGACATGCGATAGAAGTTGTTTGGAGGGATACATCTTTTGGATGTTTGGAAAAAAATTATCCAGATTCAACAAAAATATATGAAGAAAGACCATCAGTTTTGGAGTTTGTTAAGTGTTTAGCAGAAGATATAAAAACAAATATAAATTTTTAAAAAATTATTATATATAAATTGACAAATTTTAAAGAATATGTATAATAATAATTATTATATAAAAAATGTTTGGGGGAAATTTATTGCTGTTTGAAAATCTGTCTAAAAAAATGAACGATATTTTTAAAAAATTGCGTGGTAAAGGAAAATTAACAGAAAAAGATGTTGAAATTGCGGTAAGAGAAATAAAATTGGCTTTATTAGAAGCAGACGTTAGTTATGTTGTCGTTAAAAAATTTGTTTCTTCTTTAGCTGAAAGAGCGGTGGGGCAGGATGTTTTAGAAAGTTTAACACCAGGCCAACAAGTTGTTAAAATAGTTAAGGAAGAATTAGAAAAATTGATGAAAAAAGATAATGAAGAAAACGAGATAAATTTTCCATCTAAACCACCATGTATCGTTTTGATGTGTGGACTTCAAGGTAGTGGAAAAACAACACACTCAGCAAAACTTGCGAAATATTATATGAAAAAAGGACATCGGCCGCTTTTAGTTGCGTGTGACATATATCGTCCTGCAGCGATAGAACAGTTAAAAGTGATAGGTGAAAATGCTGGTGTTGCAGTGTTTGAAAAAGGGATAGAAAAGCCTTTGAAAATAGCGCAAGAAGCTTTAAAATACGCAGAGGATTATGGTTATGATTTAATTATAATAGACACAGCAGGAAGATTGCATATTGATGAAAAATTGATGGAAGAATTAAAAGGTCTTAAAGAAAATTTAAATATTAGTGAAACACTTTTTGTTGTAGATGCTATGACTGGACAAGATGCTATTAATGTTTCAAAAATATTTAATGAAAATATAGGTTTTGATGGGGTTATTTTAACAAAATTAGATGGTGATACAAGAGGAGGAGCAGCACTTTCAATTTTGTATACGACACAAAAGCCTATAAAATTTATTGGGATTGGAGAAAAAATAGAAGATTTAGAACCTTTCAAAGCAGATAGAATGGCATCTAGAATTTTAGGTATGGGAGATATTTTAACCCTTGTTGAAAAAGCTGGAAGTAATGTAGAAATTAATGATGTTAAAAAAATGGCTAAAAAAATAAAAGAAAGAAATTTTGATATGAATGATCTTTTAAATCAAATGAAACAAATAAAAAAAATAGGTTCAATAAAAAGTATCATTGGCATGATTCCTGGAGTTAGTGGGAAAATTAAAGATGAAGATTTAGAAAAAGGTGAAGATAAAATGATTAAAATTGAAGCTATAATTTATTCTATGACAAATAAAGAGAGAGAAAAACCCTCAATCATTGACTATAGCAGAAAAAAAAGAATTGCTTCAGGTAGTGGGACGACAATTTTTGACATTAATCAGCTTTTAAAACAATATGATCAAATGCAAAAGGTTTTTAAAAAGTTTGGAGGAAAAAAAGGTTTGTTTAATAAGCTTCCTTTTTCAAAATTTAATTAAAATAAAAATTATTTTATAAAAATTGTTTAATATTATAATTTAGGAGGAATAATAATAATGGCAGTTAAGATTAGACTTAAAAGAATGGGTGCAAAAAAATTTCCTTTTTATAGGGTAGTAGTTGCAGATTCAAGATACCCACGTGATGGTAGATTCATAGAAGAAATAGGAACTTATGATCCTTTAAAAGAGCCATCACAATTAAATGTTAAAGAAGATAGGGTTAAATATTGGATTGCAAACGGAGCAAAACCAACAGATGTTTTAGCAAAGTTATTTAAAGAAAGAAAAATATAATTTAAAGTAAGAATCACGGAGGTTATAAAAAATGGATAATTTAGAGAATTTGTTAATCGATCTATCTAAAGGGTTAGTTGAAGATAAAGATGCAGTAAAAGTTACTGTTGATGAACCAAATGAAGAAGGAATAATAGTATATCACTTAGAAGTTGCAACTCCAGATAAAGGTAGAGTTATTGGAAAACAAGGAAGAATAGCAAAAGCAATAAGAGTTATAATGCGTGCGGCTGCTAATAGAATGGGCAAGAAAATATTAGTTGAAATAGTTTAATTGGAGTATGAAGAATTGAACAAAAGAAAAAAGTTATATATAGAATTAGGAAAAATTACAACAACACATGGGATTAATGGATTTTTAAAAATAAATGGATGGTGTGATGATTTAAATATATTTAATGATTTGAAAAAAATATATTTAGATAAATATGGTGAAGAAAGTTTAGAAATTAAAAAAACTAAATTCATTAAAAATTTTGTATTAATTAAATTTGAGGGAATTAATACAATAGATGAAGCTCAAAAATATAAAAACAAAATAATTTATATTAAAAGAGAAAATTTAAAATTAAATGAAAATGAAATTTTGATACAAGATTTAATAGGAGTTAAAATTTATGATTATTTAAGACAAGACATATATTATGGAAAAATAAAAGAAGTTATTAAAACAGGCGCAAATGATGTTTATGTTATATCTAAAGATAAAGAAAAAGAGAAATTAATCCCAGTTATTGATGACGTTATTAAAAAAAAAGATTTGGAAAATGGTGAGATATACATAAACGTAATTGAGGGTTTATTTGATGTTTAAAGCAGATATAGCTACTTTGTTTCCTGAAATGTGCGAATCAGTTTTAAATTGTAGCATTTTAAAAAGAGCTAAAGAATTTAATTTAGTTGATATAAAAACTCATAATATAAGGAATTATTCAACCGATAAACATAAAAAAGTAGATGATTATCCTTATGGTGGGGGTAGAGGTATGCTTATGATGGCAGATCCTATATATCGTTGTTATGAATTTGTTAAAAAAAACAGAAAAGAAGATTTAAAAGTTATTTATCTTTCACCACAGGGTAAAGTATTAACACAGCAAAAGATTATAGAATTAGTCAAAAGTAAAAATCCAATATTTTTGTTATGTGGCCACTATGAAGGTGTTGATCAAAGAGTATTGGATTTAATAGTTGATGAGGAAATATCAATAGGAGATTATGTTTTAACTGGAGGAGAATTAGGAGCATTAGTTTTATTAGATTCAATGGTTCGTTTAATACCTGGTGTTTTGGGTGATGATGAGTGTTTTTTAAATGAGAGTCATTATAATGGAATGCTAGAATACCCGCAATACACAAGACCTGAAGTCTGGAATAATTTAAAGGTTCCTGAAATTTTGCTATCTGGTAATCATAAGAAAATTAAAGAATGGAAAGAACAAAAAGCTATTAAGATAACGAAAAAAAAAAGGCCAGATATGTTAA
Source organism: Oscillospiraceae bacterium (assembly GCA_902772105.1). Lineage (GTDB taxonomy): Bacteria > Bacillota > Clostridia > Oscillospirales > Ruminococcaceae > RUG12519. Next base: position 61,720 of record CACXZI010000002.1, read on the forward strand.
AATAAACTTTTTTCGGAGTAGACTAATATGTTTGAAAAAAAAATTAGTATAAAAAATAGAATAGGATTACATTCAAAACCAGCAACATATTTTACAAAAAAAGCAAATGAATATAAGTCTTCAATAATGGTATATAAAGATACCGAATGTGCTAATGCAAAAAGTCTTTTAGGAATATTATCTCTTGGGATAATGGGAAAAGATGAAATAAAAATTTCTGCTAATGGTGTTGATGAAGAACAAGCTGTTGAAGCTTTAGTTGAATTTTTAGAAGGGCTATAGTTCTAAACGAGATGGACACAAAAAATAAATTAAGAGAGAAAGCATTAAACTTAACGACAAATCCTGGTGTATATTTAATGAAAGACAAAGATGAAGAAATAATATATATTGGAAAAGCAAAGAATTTAAAGAATAGAGTTGTTAGCTATTTTAGAAATCTTTCTTCACATAATGAAAAAGTTAAAAAAATGGTTGAGAATGTTTGTGATTTTAATTTTTTTGTAACCGATTCAGAATTTGAAGCTTTAGTTTTAGAATGTAGTTTAATAAAGGAATATAAACCAAAATATAATATTCTTTTAAAAGATAGTAAAGGTTATAAATATATTAAAATAACAAATGAGAATTACCCAAAAATTAGTGTTTGTAGCAAAAAAGCTCAAGATCAATCAATGTATATTGGTCCATATGTTAGTTCTTTTTCGGTTAAACAAGCAGTTGAAGAAGTCAACAAAATTTTTATGTTGCCTGTTTGTAACACGGATTTTAATCAAAAAAAAAGAAAAAGACCATGTTTGAACTATTATATTAAGAGATGTATGGGACTTTGCCAGAAAAATATTTCTAGTGAAGAATATAAAAATATAATAGATGAGGCAATAAAATACATAAAAAAAGGGGACATAATATATTTAAAAAATCTTGAAAAACAAATGAAAAAAGCAGCAAAAGAAGAAGATTTTGAAAATGCTATAAAATTTCGTGATAAAATAGATGCAATAAAAAAAATACATGAAACACAGAAAGTTTATTTAAAAAATGAACTTAACGCTGATGTTATAGCTTTTTCTAGAGTTGAAGACAAAATTTGTTTTGTTATATTAAAATTTAAGTTAGGAAAAATATATGATAAAGAAGAGTTTATTTTTAAAATAACAACAGATATTGAAAACACAAAAGAAGAATTTTTAGCTGGATATTACTATAAAAAAAACTATATTCCAGAATATGTTATATTAGATTTTAAAATAGATAATTTAAGTTTATATGAAGAATATTTAAAAAATCAGGCTAAACGTAAAGTTTTTGTTAAAATTCCTGAAAGAGGGGCATACAAAAATTTAGCAAATTTAGCATATGAAAATTCTAAAGAAACGTTAAATTTAAGTAATAAAGAAAAATTTAAAGAAGACAAAACCTTAAAACAACTGCAAAATATTTTACAGTTAAAAAAAATTCCAGAATATATAGAAGCTTATGATATTTCAAATTTAGGAGATCAAGACTTAGTTGGTGGTATGGTTGTTTTTAAAAATAAGATACCATATAAAAAAAATTATAGAAAATTTAAAATAAAAACAGTTAAAACAAGAGATGATTATGCTTGTATGAGAGAAGTTATTAAAAGGAGAATTGAAGAATTTGAAGAAAAAAAAGATGAAAGCTTTAAAATTTTGCCAGATCTAATTTTAATAGATGGTGGGAAAAATCACATTTTAGCAGTTGAAAAAATATTTAAAGAAAAGAATTTTGACGTTCCTTTTTTTGGATTAGTGAAAGATAGCAATCATAAAACAAGAGCAATAGTTTCAAAAGAAGGAACAATTTCAATATATTCGCAAAAAAATATTTTTTTATTTTTAACTAAAATTCAAGACGAAGTTCATAGATTTACAATTTCATATCAAAAAAACCTACACAAAAAAAATACTTTAAAATTCGATTTAACTTCAATTGAAGGAGTTGGAGAAAAAACTGCCTTAAAATTTTTAAAATTATATGGAAATATGGAAAAAATAAAAAATTCAAATCCAGAAGAATTGTCTAAAACATTAAAAATTAATTTAAAAATAGCAGAAAAAATAATAAATTTTTTTGAAAAATAACGAATATTTCCTTTTCATTGAGCATATTATCTCTATTGTGATGATTAGAAAACATATTTTTTGTCAAAAATTTTATGTTTTTATAAGTAATATTGAGATAGTGTGGCAAAAAATGTAAATTTGACTCTGAGGATTATTAAAATTATTATTATATTTTGTAAAATAATACATTTTTTTTAAGACAAATAGACATATTTTTTCAATAATATTGTTTTTTTTACCGCTTTTCCTATTGACAGGTTTGGTCAATAGTATTATAATTATCTTCGTGATAAAAATTCTTAGAGAAAGTATGTGTTTTTATGGGCTTAATTAATTTTTTTAAGGAACCTGCTCCTAAGGAAGTTACAAAAAGCAAAGAAGAAATTTCTAGAGATTACAAATATTTTCAAAGAAGGCTTATGTATTCACTATACATTGGTTATGTGGTTTCCTACATTGGACGAAAAAATTTGTCAGTTGCAATGCCTACTTTATGTAAAAGTTTGCATGTAACGAAAACGGATCTTGGAATATTAGGTTCAACTTTTTATGTAACTTATGCTGTAGGAAAAATGGTTAATGGAATGCTCGCAGATAAATCTAATGTTAGAACCTTTTTTTCTTTTGGGACGATTCTGTCCGCTATTTGCTTGCTTTTTTTTGCCGTTTCAGGTATGTTAACCTCAATTCTACCTATCACAGTAATAATAGGTTTAATGGCGTTTTTCTGGGGAGCAGGTGGATGGTTTCAATCTATGACCTTCCCTCCTATTGCAAAAAGTCTTTCATATTGGTATACAAAAAAAGACCGTGGAATGAAATGGTCTTTAGTTTCAACTTCACACCAAATCGGAGTTTTGTTTGCAATAGTTATTTCGACTTTTTCTATTTATTGTTTAGGTTGGCAAGGAGCTTTTTTAATACCAGGGATTATAACACTTTTGACAGGATTTTGGCTTTATAATAGATTAAGAGATAAACCCACGAGTTTGGGGTTACCCAAAGTTGAAGACTACAAAAAGATGATTGGTGAAGGCGAAGAAGAAGAAGACGAAAAAAAAGAAGAAACACAAGAAAAAATGTCTTATTTGCATATGTTCACAAAATATATTTTAATTAACCCTGCTGCTTGGATTTTGGCTATTTCTTTTATGTTTGTTTATGTGGTTAGAACTGCTTCAGAAGATTGGTTGGTAACATACTTTTCTGAAAAAGGTGATGCTTTAGTTGCAGCTTCTTCTAAATTAATAATCCTTTCGATTGTTGGAGCGGCAGGAACAATGTTTGCAGGGTTGATATCAGAGAAACTTTTTAAAGGAAAAAGAACTCCAGCTAATATTTTATGTTTATTTGGTTTGCTTGCTAGTATTTTTGGATTAGCTATAAATAATGGAACAATAAAAATTTTGGATTATTTGTATGCAGCATTAATTGGTTTATTTTGTGCTGGTTTACAAAATTTAATAGGATTACATTTAGTTGAAGTTTGTTCGAAGAAAGTTGCTTCTGCTGCAAATGGTTTTGGTGGTACTTTATCTTATGTTGGAGCATTTTTAGGTTCATCTGGTACTGGTTATATTGCAGATCGTTTTGGATGGAATGGAGTTTTTAACTATTGGATGATAAGCACTGTTGTTGCTATTTTCTTAATATTTTTGGTTATTCCTTTTGGAAAAAGAAGAAGACAAAACTAAAAAGTTTAAGTTATTTTTATAAAAAAATATTTAAATAAAAAATGTAATGTAAAAAAAGTAAGTTTAAAATTATAAAAGTTATATAAAATCTTTAAGTAACAATATATGATAGAATAAAAAGAATAATTAAAATTTTTATGTTAATGGAAGTCCCTTAATTAAAAAGAAACTTTTAGAATTATAAACAGTAAAAATTTAAAATATAGTTTTGATAATAAATCTTTTAAACAAATAAACAAAATAAATAAAATTTAAATTTTTTATTATTAACAACAAATGAGGCATCATAATTTTTTTATATTATTTTTGTTTTTTGAAGAAATTAAAGTTATGATTTAATAAAAATAAAATATTAAATTAAATAATTTTTAAAGTTTTGAAAAATTATAAAAATTTTAAAATTATAAAAATTTTAAAAGCAAAAAATTAAATAAAAACTAGACTATATAATAGATTTAAACCTTGTCTTAAAAAATGAGAATATATAATATAATACAATAAAAAACATAAAAAATTAAAATTAAAATAATACAAAATTAAAGTTTAAAATTTAAAAATATTATTTTACAAATAGAAAATTTTATATTTGAATGTTTGAATTTTAATTAAATAAAATGTTATATATAGCATGTCGTTTTTATTATTTATTTTCTAATTAAGTTCGATTATAGGTAAAATATAGATATATTGTATATTTAGTTAAAAAACGAAAAAATTTTAGGAATAAAAAACACGAAATTTTTAGATATATAAAATATTGAATTATTAAATATTAAAATATGAAAAATAATGTAAATATAAAAAATTAAAATTTTAATAAATTTTAAATAAACATGTAACAATAAAAATTTTTGGAATGATAATATTAGAAAAATTTTATAAATAATTTTAAAATTTGTTAAAATATGGTTTTATAAAAAATTATTATAATTAAAGCGCTGTAAACACCTATTAGCTCTACATTTTTAATTTTATTTAATGATGTCTTAATAGAAGAAACAGTCATTGTTCGATCTGTTTTTTCTATTTTTTTGTAATTTTTGCGAAAAAGGTTGAAAAAGAAAAGAAAATAGGTTATAATGAACTTAAGTTTTTGTGTGTTAAAAAAATAATAAATTTATAGTAAGTATTTTGATGATTTTGTATTGATATTAATTATTAAATTTTAACTTAAAATAAAATTTTACATTTTTTGAAAATTATGTAAATTCTTATAATAAAACATAATGTAAATAAGATTTAGTTTTAAATTTTTGTTACATTAGTCTTTATATTTTTATGATTTTTTTAAAAATTTACAGATAGTTTAATTTAACAATATATATATAATTTATATAGGCTTAAATAATTTATATTGTTTATTTGATATTTTTATGAATTATAGAGAGAAAAAATAAAAACAAAAAAGTAGGTGAAAAATATGAACAAAAAAATATTAAAAATTTTAATTATAATGTCTTTATTTGGAACTAGTGTTACTCCTGTTTTAGCAAAAGAAAATGTTGAAATAGCAAGCAATGCTAAAAATGTTAATATAAATAACTATAAATTAGAGAAAATAGTAGAAAAAGAAGGAATAACTTTCCATCACTATAAACATAAAAAATCTGGTGGGCAGGTTGTTTTATATTCTATTGAGAATAAAAGTGATAGAAGCATTGTAGCCGAACATTCAGGAATTTATTTTAATTGTTTTCAAAAAAATAATGAAGGTGGCACACATTTAATAGAACATCTATTTAGTAATTTAATTGAAAAAAAATTGAACGAAAAATATACTCCAAAAGAAATGTTTATGATTAGTAGAAATCGGATTTTTGGTGAAACAAAAAGATTAGGGCTTGGTTTTAATTTAAATGTTGGAGAATGGAATAAAGAAATTGTAGATATCTTTATTAAAACATTAAATAATTTAAATTTTTCTGAAGAATTATTAGAAGCAGAGAAAAAAAGAATGATAATAGAAATGAAAAGTCTTGAACAAAATTCTCCATATTCAAAATTGCAAGGTAATTTCCTAAAAGAAAGAATGATTGGGGGACTATATAAAGCTGGTGGTATAGCTGAAGAAATTAAAAAATTAAACCTGCCATTAATTGAAAAATTAATTAAAAAATATATTAATCCTTCAAATATGTTATTGGTTATTCCTAAAAATATTAACGAAAATTATAAAGAAATCCTAAAACAGTTTGATGAGGAATATTTTAGCAAATTTCACGCTAATGGAGCAGAAAAAGAAGTTAACACAGATGAATTAATAAGTAAAAAACCTTTTAGAGAAAAAGAAGTTGATATTGTAAAATATCATAATTATAGAGATAATGTTGAACAGAAATTTAAATATAAAGCTAGAGTTTATTTCAATTTGAAAGATTTTTCTCCTAAAGAACGAGATATTTTTAAAATTAGGAAAAGTGATGTTTTTAGTAAAATTTTAGCTGAAGAAATAAAAGATCTGGGTTATAAAATAGTAAAAGTTAACCCAATAAACGAATTCGCATTAACTGCATATGACCCTGGAGCAATAGATGGTTTATTTTACATAGATTTTTATGGAAATGATGCTTCTAAATTCACCGAAAAAGCTTTAAAAGAAAATTCAAAAAAACTTTTAGATAAATTTTACGAAAAAATTAAAAAATTAAAAGGAAAAGAAATTTTTGAATTATATAATGAAGGTTTCTATTCAATGAAATCATCTAAAGTTTTAAGTTATAGGGATGAAGAACGAATAGTGGACTTTTTATGTAAATCTTTTAGTTTAACAAAAGATCCTTTTAGTAAAAAATTTTTTGACATTGAAAATAATAAAATTTTAGATGACACAAGTGGAAAAAGATGCATTCAAAATATTGAGAAATATAAAGAAAATTTAAAATCTATTGCAGAACAAGGCCCAGCATATATTGATGTTTTAAAAGCAACTTCAAATAAAGAAAAAGAGGAAAAAACAAAAGAATTCAAAACATATGAAAGCCCGATAAAAATAACAGAAAAAAAATTTGATTTAAAAGAAATGATTGAGGATTTCATACATCGTAAATTTTTATGTCCAAATTTAAATGATACAGGTTTATCTTATGACGAATTTTTTGGAAGAGAATTTGTTGTTTATCTTCCAAACAAGAAGGCAATTGAAGAATATTTACTAAATAATTTAAAAGAAGATTTAAAAAATTATAAGCTAACCGAAGAAGAATTTAAAAGTGAATTGGAAAAGTGTTTAAGAGAAAAGAAAAATGATTTAAAAGAAGCAAAAAAAATGGTAAAACAATATAAAGAAAAATTAAATGATAATGAAGAAATAAAAATAGAAGCAAAAAATAGAAAAGATAGTTGTTTAAAATTTATTAAATCTTCAGAAATCAAAGTTAAAGAATTAGAAAAAACTATAAATAAAACGACAGATAAAAACAAATTGAAAGAATTAAAAAAAGATTTAATTAGCATAAAAAATGGATTAAAAAAATCTATAAAAGATTCTAAAATGGATTTTGTTAAAAATGTTAAATTATCTTATGAAAACACATTAAAAGGTTATGAAGCAGATATGAATGATATACCTAAAAAAATTGAAGAAATTAAAAAAATAACATTTAAAGATTTTAAAGATGCGTTAAATTCTATAGAAATCGCTAAAGAATTAAAAGAGTTTAAAAATAAAAAAATTATAGAAAATCAGAATAAATAAAATTTTAGCATAACTTGATTTAATGCTATATTTAAAGTTTCTCTTAAACATAATTCACATAGTAAATTAGTTTTTAATAATTATTAGAAAATTGAAAGAATATCACCAAATTCTCAAATTATAAGCAAGTTAAATTTTAACATAGCTAAAAAATAAACAGATAATAAAAAAATAGTTAAGAAAAGTTAATATAATTATTTGTTAAACATTTCCTATATGGACATAGATGTTATATGAAATTATATTTGATTCCAAAATATGAAAAAATTTTTTGATAATTTAAATTTATAAAGTTGTAATAAATTATGAATCTAACCAATATTCTAATATGAAATCAAAATAACATAATTCTTTAATAATTCTTAAAAAATATCATAAAAATTTATTAGAAATAATATAGCAATCCTACAATCTTTATATTTAAGATAAACTTAAAAAATTAAATTTATAATATAAATAATATTTTTCATTAAAACCTAACTAATATTTTAATATAAAT
>CACXZI010000003.1 GCA_902772105.1 Oscillospiraceae bacterium
AATTCTAATATAATTAATTTTTTAAAATTATAAATATCAGTTTTTAAATAGTAACACTAAAAATTAATAATTAAAATAATTTCAAACTCACAATAAATTTTTTTTTAAAATCTCTTAATGAATTTTTTATTTATAATTGTGGGTTATATTTAAAAATAATTTATTATAAATTTTAATATAATTAATTTTTAAATGATTATATAAATAAAATTATTAATATATTTTTTACTATAAATCAAATCTTTAAATTAATCTTTTCAACTAATAATAAAATAAAATTATAAATTTATACTAATAACAATTTTCAAAAAAATAACAAATTTAAAAAATTGAATTTATTAGCAATATTTCAAAATTAACCTTTTTCAATCTACATAAATTTGAAAAAATGATAAAAAATTTTAAAACAACAAAAACTATTTAAAATATAATTTTTAAAAATAAATATATATAATTTCAACCCAACATAAAACTAAAAAATTATAAAAACCAATACAAAACCCTTTTTCAAAACTCATTTTTAATCTTTATTTAATGGTTAAAATATCTCTATATTAACCTAATAATTCTTCTAGATAGTATAAAAACCTAAAAAAACCCATCCAAAAAACGAAACACCAATATTTTAATATGAATTTATATAATCAACATATCCTAAAATTTTTTATTTTTTGTTATATTTTTTACTGCCTACTTTAAATTACTATTAACTACAAATTATTTAACATTTTTCTTCAACTATCTGAAACTTATAAATTTCTAACTCTTTTTTTTATTCAAACTGTCTTTATATCTTTTTAGATATTCAATAAATTTTCCTTGCCTGTTTCACCTAAGGATTTATTTCTTTTTAATTTACTATTCTCAAAAAACAAAAAAACCTCGAAAACTCAAGGCAAAAACTTTTAACTTTTTTGGTGAGTCACCTGGGATTTGAACCCAGGACCTTCCGATTAAAAGCCGGGCGCTCTACCGACTGAGCTAGTGACTCAAAAGGCTTAACCCTTACAACGCTCTTAAGTATATCACTCATATTTTATTATGTCAATAGTTTTTTAAAAAAATTTTATATTTTATCTTTTTCTTTCAAATTGCTAAAAAAAACCTTTAATTTTTCAAATGTTTCCTGACTCATAGCATGCTCTACTTTGCAAGCATCTTTTTTTGCAACTTCTTCTTCAACACCTAAAAATTTAAAAAAATCTGTTAAAAAACAATGTTTCTCATAAATTTGTTTTGCTATATTTTCCCCTTCTTCTGTTAAAAAAATAAAACCCACACTATCAACAAAAATTAATTTTTTATTTTTTAAAACAGAAATAGCTCTTGAAACACTAGGTTTAGAAAAATTCATTTTATCCGCAATATCAACAGAACGAACAAATTTATTTTGTTTAGATAGAATTAAAATTGTTTCTAAATAATTCTCACCAGACTCATAAATTTTCATTTTATTCCTCACTTTAAAAAATAAAGATTTTAATATATAATATTATTAAAAATATTATAAAAAATTGCAACTATTTTTTTGGGGGTGTTCGTTTGCAAAATCTAAAGACAGTAGAAGAAAAAATTAAAAATTTAACAAAAGAAATAAACCACCATAACAATTTATATTATAACAAAGATAATCCAGAAATTTCAGATTTTGAATATGATATGCTTTTTAATGAACTAAAAAAATTAGAGGAAAAATATCCACAGTTTAAATTTGAAAATTCTCCAACACAAAAAATCGGAGGAAAAGCTCTTTCAACCTTTGAAAAAGTTCAACATAAAGTTTATATGGGAAGTTTACAAAATGCATATTCTTTTGAAGAATTACTAAAATTTGAAGAAAGAGTGAAACAAAAAATAAATAATATAGAATATATAATAGAACCAAAAGTTGATGGGCTATCTGTTTCTTTAGAATATGAAAACGGAAAATTTAAAAGAGGTTCAACAAGAGGAGACGGATTTGAAGGAGAAGACGTAACAGAAAATTTAAAAACAATTAACACAATCCCAAAAACACTAAATAAAAGCATACCATTTTTAGAAGTTAGAGCTGAAATATATATGCCAATTAAAAAATTTAAAGAATTAATTTTAGAACAAGAAAAATCTGGTGAAACTCCTTTTAAAAATCCACGAAATGCAGCGGCTGGTTCTTTAAGACAAAAAAATGCATTTATAACATCAACAAGAGGGTTAAAAGCAATATGTTTTAACATTCAACAAATTGAAGGATCAAAAATATCAACACATTCTGATGCTATAGCACTTTTAACAAATCTTGGATTTTACACAATTCCGGAATCAATAATATTTAAAAATATGAAGGATTGCAAAACAAAAATAGAAGAAATAAAAAATAATGAAAAATACTACGACTTTGAAATAGACGGAGCAGTTGTTAAAATAAATTCCATTGATGACAGAAAAATTTTAGGAGAAACTTCTAAAAATCCTAGATGGGCAATAGCTTTTAAATATCCTCCAGAAGAAGTTAAAACAACAATAAAAGATATAATAATTCAGGTTGGAAGAACAGGAGTTTTAACCCCAATTGCAGTTTTTAATCCTGTTAACGTTGCAAAAACAACAATAAATAAAGCATCGCTGCATAATCAAGACTATATAGATAAAAAAGATATACGAATAGGAGATATAGTAACAATAAGAAAAGCTGGAGAAATAATTCCAGAAGTTGTTAGGTCTATTAAACATAAAAAAGAAAGCATTCCCTTTAAAATTCCAAACATTTGCCCTGCTTGCAAAAGTGAAGTTGTTAGAGTTAAATCGTTTATTAGATGTGTTAACCCCTCCTGCCCTGCAACAAAGCTACAAAACATAATACATTTTGTTTCTAAAGGAGCAATGAACATAAAAGATCTTGGAGAAGAAACAATTAAAACTTTAGTTGAAAAAGGAACAATAAAAGATATTGCAGATCTTTATACTCTAAAGGAAGAAGATATTTTAAATTTAGATGGAGAAAACGAAAAAGAAATATTTGAAATTTTTATTAAAGAAAAGATAATGAATGAATTTTTAGATTTTTACATATTAGATAGTGTAAAAAGTCTTGGAAAAGAAATAATTGAATTTTTAGTTAAAGAAAAAATAATAAAAAACATTTCGGATCTATACCTATTAAAAAACATAAAAAAATATATAAAAGATTTAGGAAAAGAAACTGTTGAAATTTTGGTTAAAGAAAAAACCATAAAAAATATTTCGGATTTTTATATTTTAAAAAATTTGGAAATTATTAAAGAAAAAACAATCAAATTTTTGGTTAAGAAAAAAGCTATAAAAAATATTTTGGATTTATATCTATTAAAAAACATAAAAGATTTAAAAGAAGAAGATATTAAAAATTTGATTGAAAAAAAAATAATAAAAAATATATCAGATATCTATAATTTAAAAGAAGAAGATATTTTAAAATTAGATAATTTTTCTGCAAAAAATATTATAAGCGATATAAAAAAATATAAAAAAAATCCTGCAACATCTAAAGAAATAGTTAACAATAGATATATTGAAAAAGAAACATTTGAACTTTTAATTAAAGAAAATATAATAACAAATTATTCAGATTTTTATATATTAGAAAACATAGAAAGTTTAGGAAAAGAAATAATTGAATTTTTAGTTAAAGAAAAAATAGTAAAAAACATTTCAGACCTTTATATGTTAAGCTATATAAAAGAAAGTTTAAATAAAAAATCAATCGAAATTTTAGTTAAAGAAAAAATAGTAAAAAATATTTCGGATTTTTATATATTAAAAAACACAAAGGTTCTCGAAAATGAAGAAGCAATTGAAAACTTAATTAAAGAAAAAATAATAAAAGATATTTCGGATATATATATTTTAAAAAACATAAACAGCATAACAAAATTTAAAGAAAAAGACATAAAAAATTTGGTTGAAGAAAAAATAATAAAAGATGTTTCAGATTTATATAAACTAAAAGATAAAGAAATTTTAAGAACTAAAGGTTTTATATTTAAAAAAAAGTCTGCCAAAAACATAATAAATTCTATTAATAACTCTAAAAAAAATCCATGTTGGAGACTATTATTTGGGCTTGGTATTAGAGAAGTTGGCCAAAAAACTGCAAAAATAATATGTGAAAAATATAAAAGCATATTCGAAATAATGGAAAAAAAAGTTGAAGATTTAATGGAAATAGAAGATATTGGAGAAACAATAGCTTTAAACATAACAAAATATTTTTCTTTTAAAGAAACAAAAAATTTAATAGAAAGACTAAAAAAATATGGCGTTAACCTAGATGATTCAGAAAAAACAAATGTTAAAGGAATTGCTTTAAAAGATATTTCATTTGTTATAACAGGAAAATTTGAAGATTTATCTAGAGAAGATTTAAAAAATTTAATAGAAGAAAATTCAGGAAAAGTTTTAAGCGCTATTTCATCAAAAACAAACTATTTAATAGCGGGAGAAAAAGCAGGTTCTAAATTAGAAAAAGCAAAAAAACTAAATGTTAAAATTATTAATAAAGAAGAATTTTTAAATTTGATTAAATAAAAACATAATAAATAGAATTTAAACAAAATTAAAATTAAATTTTTGCAAATATATCTAAAATTCATATAAAATAATTTTATGATTTATTATTAGTTATTTATTAAAAAATATTATTTAAAATTTTATATAATTACTGTAAAATTATTAGAAAATAAAAGTTTATTAAAAATATTTTTCTTTAAAATTTTTATTTTTAAAATTATATAAACACAAATATTTAGAGCCAGAAAAAATTAAACACAAAATTATTAATAAAAAGTTTTTTGAAATTTATTAAAAAATGTTAGGTTAAAGTTTTATGTTAAATTAAATTTTTTAAATTACAAAAATAAAAAAATATCTAAAAAATTATATACAAAAAATATTTTTAAATTAATAAATAAAAATTTTATTAAAATATTGCTTAGCCCTTTTTATATTAAAATAAAAAATTTATAAAATATTAAAAAATAGTTTGTTTTTTCTTGCATTTATAAAAACAATGGTATATAATCAGTTTGGTAGTTAAATTTTAGTTTATGGCTCTTGATGTGGGCATTTGAGCTCTGTGCGAGCAAAACTTATGAACCATGTCAGGCGGGGAACCGAGCAGCATTAAATAAGACCTTTGTTGCGCCGCAGAATAACTTAAATGTCTGCATTTAGGGCTATAAATTAAAAGTTTTGGTTTTGAAAATTTTTTGGAGAGATAAGATGTATGTTGCGTTATATAGAAAATATAGACCAATAAAATTTGAAGATGTTATATCACAAAATCATATTACTACCACCCTAAAAAACGAGATAAAACTAGATAAAATTGCTCATGCATATATGTTTACAGGCCCAAGAGGAACAGGAAAAACTACGTGTGCTAAAATTTTTTCAAAAGCAATAAATTGCAAAAATAAAGAAGACGGTGAACCTTGCTGTGAATGCGAAATATGTAGAGGAATACAAGATGAATCTATATTAGACATAACAGAAATGGATGGTGCTAGTAATAATAGTGTTAGTGATGTTAGAATTTTGCGTGATGAAGCCAATTTTGTTCCAACACACTGCAAATATAGGGTTTATATAATAGATGAAGTGCATATGCTTTCTTCTAGTGCGTTTAATGCTCTTTTAAAAATAATGGAAGAACCTCCTAAGTATGTTGTTTTTATTTTAGCTACAACAGACATATATAAAGTTCCAAAAACGATTCTTTCAAGGTGCCAAAGGTTTGATTTTAAAAGAATTAAACCTAACGAAATAATGCTAAAAATAAAAGATATTGCAGAAAAAGAAAAAATTAAAATAACAGATGAGGCAGCTTTTAAAATAGCATTGATTTCACAAGGTTCTATGCGAGATGCTATTTCAATTTTTGATAAATGTTCTATTAAAGATTCTGAAATAACAAAAGAAATTTTAGAAGAAATTTTGGGCATAGTAAAAAAAGATTACATTTTAAGTTTGCATAAAGCAATTAAAGAAAAAGATAAAACTAAAATTTTAGAGATAATTGAAAATATATATTATGACGGAAAAAATTTAGAAGATGTTGTTGAAGAAATTTTATGTTTTTATCGTGAAATGCTATATTTTAATATTTTAAAAGAAAAATCAAGAGAATTTTTAGAATATTATGAATATATAGATGAAATAAAAAATGTGGAACCTTTTAGCTTTGAAGAAATTAATTTAATTTTGGAAGAAATTTTGGGTTGCACAGAAAAAATAAAGAATTCTAATAATCAAAAATTACTTTTAGAGTTAGAGTTTTTAAAAATTATAGATATTTTAAACCCTTCTAATTTTTTAAATAAAAATTTGAATTTAAATATAAAACAAAAAAAAGAAGTTAAAATTAATGAAACTAATCCTAAGGAAGAAACAAAGAAAAATGAAACTTTAAAAGTTACATCAAAAGAAAAAAAATTATTAGAAAAAAAAGAAAATATAAAAGAAATTGAAAATATTTTAGAAAAATTGTTAAAAATAGCAAAAGAAAATGATATTTCAATTGAAGAAAAGTAAATTTAAAAATATAAAATATAATATAAAAAGGAGAAATAAAAATGAAATCAAGAAAATTAGATAATGCAGGCATGGAAGGTGCACAAAACAATATGGCAATGAAATTGCAAAAAGTTCAAGGTCAACTAGATGATATTTCAAAAGTTATTGCTGATATGGAATTTATTGGAACTGCAGGTGGTGGCGAAGTAGAGGTAACAGCAAAAGGAGATAAAACTCTTAAAGAAATAAAAATGAAAAAAGAATCACAAAAAAAACTTGTTGAGGACTTAGATATGCTCTTTGACTTAATAGTTGCAGCAACTAATGACGCCCTACGAAAAGTTGATGAATACACAGATCAAGAAATTTCAAGAATAACAAAAGGAATTCCAATCCCTGGTTTGAACTAATGTATAAAGAAAATAATCTCAAAAAATTAGCGAAAATTTTTTCTGATATGCCTGGAATTGGTGTTAAATCTGCTTGGAAAATGGTTTTTTATATTTTAAAATTAGATAAAGAAAAAGTTTTAGAAATTGCAAATACATTAGTTAGTGTTTCTAAAAATACAAAAAAATGTCGAATATGCCAAAATTACACCGAAGAAGAAATATGCTCTATTTGTGGTGACGCAAAAAGAAACAAAGAAATTATTTGTGTTGTTGAAAATCCAAGAGACGTCATTTCTTTTGAAAAAACCAATAGTTTCTTTGGAACTTATCATGTTCTACATGGGCTGATTTCACCAATTGAAGGAATTGGTCCTAGAGAAATTGCAATAAAAGAGCTAATAATAAACATAAAGAAAAACAAGAACATAAAAGAAGTTATTTTGGCAACAAGCCCAACAACCGAAGGAGAAGCAACAGCTATGTATATTGCAAAACTTTTAAAACCTTTAAATATTGTTGTTTCAAGACTTGCATATGGAATATCTATTGGAAGTGAAATACAATATGCAGATAATATGACAATTTTAAAATCTATTGAAAACCGTAATAAGTTGATATAATAGGTAGATTCATAAATATATTTTTACAGAAATTATCAAAAAAAATTGGTGGGTTGTTTTTATTCTTAAACTAATAAAATTTAATTACTGGTAATATGTGTACTTTTTTAGGTGTGTTTTTTTATTTTAAAAATTACAAATAAAACTAAAAATATGTTATTTTAGTAAAAAAAATTAAACCAATCTAAATAATGCTAAAAGTAAACAGTATGCAAAAAATTTTATATTTTATCTCACCAAAAACTAGTTTAGTTTTTTAATTAATAATTAAAATTTTAAAACATATTATTTTTTAGGTTATATTATATTTAAGGTTAATAAAAAATAAATGTAGAAATTAAGATAATATTTTTAGAAAAAGTTAAATAACAGAAAATTTATAAAAAATTAAATTATTTTAATAAATTTAAAAATAAGAAATGTAATTAAAATTAAATATAGTTTTATTAAAATAAAAAATTAAAATTTTAAAATAGATTATTGTTTTAAATTTAATATTTTTAGATTAATATAAAAACCAAATAAATATAAAATTAAAAAACATTTTTTAAACTATATTATTAAGTTTTTTATATTATGATTTTAATTTATTATTAAATTATATAAATTATAAATTTAAATAAAACTTTTTGTTAGTTTAATATTGGTAAATTGGTTTTGTTTAAAAAATATAATTTTTTGTTAATTTATTTTAAATATTCATGAATTAGCCAAAACATTAAATTATTTTAATGTATACAAAATATAGTTAAGAAAATTTGAATAGATTTATTAAGATAAAAATTTAAAATTAAAAAAATCTTTTATAAATAAAATTATTTAAAATTTTAAAATATATTTCATAAAGAAAGAGAAATATTATGAAAAAATCTTTAGATAACACTATTTCAACAAACAGAAAAGCAGGATTTAACTATGAAATATTAAACACATATGAAGCAGGGATTGAGTTAAAAGGAACAGAAGTTAAATCTTTACGAAAAGCAAGTGTTAATTTAAAAGACAGCTATTGTGTGATTCAAAAAGGAGAAATTTTTGTCTATAATATGTATATATCTCCCTATGAACAAGGAAATATTTTTAATAAAGACCCTTTAAGGAAGAGAAAACTTTTAATGCATAAAAAAGAAATATTAAAACTTTTTGACTCTGTTCGACAAAAAGGGTTTTCTTTAATTCCGCTTTCGTTATATTTTAAAAATGCTAAAGTTAAAATTAAAATAGGGTTGTGTAAAGGTAAAAAAATTTATGATAAAAGGCAAACAATTGCTAAAAACGAAGTTAAAAGAAAAATTGAAAGAAATTTAAAAGAAAATTTAAAATATTGATTTTGGGGGCGTAAAGGTTTCGACGGGACTAACAAAGTAGAATAAGCGGGCAGAGTTTTTTCTTTCTCTTTAAAAAAGATAATTAAATTTTAAATGCAAACAAAATTGCAGGTGGAGAACCACCAATAAACAAAAGAAGAATTGGATTTGTTTCAAAAAAATCTAATTCTCTATTAAAGGTAGCTTAATAGAACACTACCGAGCTTTATTTTAATTTGTTGTTGCGGTTAATTTAAAGCTTCATTAAAAGCAGCAATATCTTTTAGACTGCTCGAGTCTATTAGAGAAATTTAGAGCTAACTCACATTTTAATTTGCTTTTTGTTTATGTGTGAGGAAATAAAAACAAAAAGCTACGCTCGTAGAAAGTTTTATGTAGTTTTTTTCGGACAGGGGTTCGACTCCCCTCGCCTCCACCAAATTAGTTATAAAAATTATTTAAAAATAGATTAATTTAAAAAATTTATTATTAAAAATTTTAGTATTAATTAAAGATTTTTTTATTTAATATATCTAAGTTATATTATAGTTAAATTTTATTTTTTTTAATATAAAAAATATTCAATTATTATATTGGTATTTTTGCAGATATCAATGTTTTTTTGGATTAATAATATTTGTAAAATCATGAATTAATAACCAAAATTTTACATTCAGTTGAAATATATAATATATATGTCAAATTCATGAAGTATAAAAAGTGAATGAAGTTTTTAATTATGAAAAAATTTAAAATTTTAAAAATATTGAGTGCCATAACCATTTTAACATTAATTGGAAATTTGAAAGTTTTTGTAGCAAAAAACAATACAAAAAATTCTATAAATTTATTAAAAAAAATTAAATTTTCAAAAAACTATTAAAAAAAGAAAGTTTAACATTAAAAGAAATAAAACAAAATATATTTTTTAATCAAGATTATTTTTTTAAAGTTATGATATTTTTAAAATTACCAGAAAAAGAAAATAAAAATATAAAAAACAAATATTTTATATTTATTTTGCTATTAAACATTTAATAACTACCTATTCACATAATATTTTAAGAATGAAATTTGCTATACATAAGAATGATTTTTCCAATTCTTAAAAATAATACAGAAAAATATATTAAAAATAATTTAAAAAATTAAAAACAAGCTGAAAATTTAAATAAAATAAAAAATCACTCTAGTTCTATTTTTTCTAGAGTGGTCTTTTAATTTTATTAACAAAAAATCTGGTTAAAAATTAATCATCAGAAAAAAGATCTTCTTGCAAATTAAAAATATCTTCCCTTTCTTGTTTTGTTTTTTCTTTATCTATTTTAAAAGTTCCATCTTTTAAAACCTTCACTATATCCCCTTCTTTTATGTTTTTAGGAAGTTTTTTAATTTCTATTTTTTTAATTTTTTCGTCTTCATCGACACAAATTGCAAAATTTCCTTCGAATCTATCAATACTAAAATATTTCATCCTTTGCTATCACCTTTTTCAACCTTATAGAATAATTTTTTGTCTTTATATGCAAAAACAATTGTTCCATTTAAATCTGTTCTAAATATTTTTTTTATGTTTGATTTTAACAAACTATTTAAAACCTTTTTATGCGGATGCCCATATGGATTGTTTAAACCAACTTCAGCAACACAATATTTTGGTTTAACAGCTTCTAAAAATTGTTTAGTGTTAGATGTGAAACTGCCATGATGACTTAGTTTAAAAACGTCTGCTTTTATATTTTGATTGCTATTTAAAACATCTTTTTCAGCACTTTTTTCCATATCACCACAGAGTAAAAAAGAATATCCAGAATGAGAAAACAAAGCCCCAACAGAAAAGTTATTTAAATTTTCATAATTTTGACCTACAGGGCCTATTATGTTCAACTTCCCTTCCCCTAAATCAAAAACTTCTTTATTTTGTGCTTTTTTAACGCTAATATTCTTTTCTTTTATTTTTTTTAAAAACTTTTTATATGTAGCATTTGTAGGGATTAAATTTTTTGGTATATATGGCATTATAATGCACCCAACTTCCACATTATCAAAAACATCAGCCATACCTCCAATATGATCTGTGTGCGGATGTGTTGCTATAACATAATCTAACTTTTTAATTCCTAAATTTTTTAAATATCTAACAACAATATTCCCTTTATCTTTTTCTCCAGCATCAATTAAAACATTTTTATCATCACTAACAATTAATTCACAATCTCCCTGGCCAACATCAATAAAGTGCACACTAAAAGGAGCATCTTTATAAATTAAATCGTCGTGCCTATTTTTTCCTTTAAAAAAATGCCAACCAATAACAAGGCCAACAGAAACCAAAACAAGAATTAATAATACCTTATTTTTAAAAACTTTTTTATTCAACACAAATCCTCCATTTAAAAATTTCTAAAATTTTAATTTAATATATTTAATTATATGTAAATTTTTATCTAATAGAATTTATATTTATTTAAAAAAAATCTAATACTAAAATTTTAACTAATACATATTACATTATTTTTCATTTTTTTGCAAAATATTTATTTTAAAAATTTAATCGTTAATAAAATCTTTAAATATTATTTTATTTATTTGATTTAGTATTATATATATCATTATACTTAATATCTCATTATCATTTTTTAAATCTTAAATTTATATTTTATTAATTAAAAACAACTTAACCTGTGATATTACCAAATATTAATATATTAACGACACCTTTCTATAAAATCTTATAAAATCTCCAACTAAAAATTTTCAGCTAAATATTAAAATTCTTAATTTATTTCAAAAAAATAAAATATCTATTCTACAATTAATTTAAACATTTCTATCCATTTTCATATTTATTATTTCATTAAAGAAATATACAACAACCATTTTCTAAGTAAGTTTTTTTAAAATCAAATCTTTTTATTTTAATATATTCTAACTAAATAATAAATTTTTAACATATTAACAATTCTATTAATCTTAAATATTTTTTAAATTTAAATATAAATTTTTATTTCAAAAAAGCTTTCAATAATTCATCTAAATATCTTTAAAAATTCTTTGTTTAACCTATTATTTTAATTTATTATTTAAAAAATATTATTTCTCGTAAACTTTTAATTTATTTTTCTTAACAAAACTTAAATTATTTTGGTAACGGGTATTTAAAAAAGCTTACCGCTAAATCGTTTTTTCACATTATCTTATAACGGTTAAATATTAGCGTTTTAATGCTAATTTATTATTTATTAAAAATTAATTTTTTGAAAAATATGCTATTTAACTCATAATATATTAAACACTCTAAAAAATGTTTTACAATAACCCTATATCATAAAGCATACATACTCATAACAAAAAACTTCCCTTAAAACCAAACACCTACAAATATTATAATTAAAACAATTCTATTTCTCCTCATTTAAACTAAGTTGCAAAAATTCTTCTCTTGTCATTAAAATTTCACGAGGTTTGCTTCCACTTTGCGGCCCAACAACCTTCATCATTTCTAACTCATCCATAATTCTTGCTGCCCGTGAATATCCAAGTTTCAGCTTTCGTTGCAAAAAAGACGTTGATGCTTGCCCATTTTCAACAACAGTTTCAATTGCAGCAAACAACATTGGGTCTTTTTGATCAAAATCTTCTTCCTTTTTACTAGATTTTTTATCATTTTTAACAGCATGTCTATCTATTTCCTCAATTATTTCTTCGCTATAGTTAATTTCTTTATCCTGCTTTATATGTGCAACAATTCTTTCTATTTCTTTTTCACTTAAAAAACAACCCTGAACCCTAATTGGCTTTTGTTCATCCATTGGGTAATATAACATATCCCCTTTTCCTAAAAGTTTCTCAGCTCCAGCAACATCAATTATAGTTCTAGAATCCACCTGAGATGAAACAGTAAAAGCAATTCTACTTGGTATGTTTGCTTTAATAAGCCCAGTTATAACATCAACAGAAGGCCTTTGAGTTGCAATAACAAGATGCATTCCAGCAGCACGAGCCATTTGAGCTAACCTACAAATTGAATTTTCAACCTCTCTAGACATAGAAGCCATCATCAAATCTGCTAACTCATCAATTATAATAACAATATTTGGCATCTTTTCATATGGATTTCCCTCTTCATCTGTTTTTCCAGACTCAACCAACAAATTAAAACTTTTCATTTCACGAACACCAGTTTTAGCAAAAAGTTTATATCGCTTCATCATTTCAGCAACAGCCCAACTAAGAGCTCCAGAAGCTTTTTTAGGCTCGGTTACAACAGGAACCAAAAGATGTGGAATTCCGTTATATACCCCCAACTCAACAACTTTTGGGTCTATCATAAGCAATCTAACATTTAAAGGAGAACTTTTATATAATAGCGAAACAATTAAAGAGTTAACACAAACAGATTTTCCAGACCCAGTTGCCCCAGCAATTAAAACATGTGGCATTTTTGCAATATCCGAAACCTTAACATTTCCTGCAATGTCTTTTCCTAAGGCAAATGTTAAAGGGCTCTTAGCATTTTTAAATTCTGAGCTAGAAATAACTTCTTTTAAATATACAACCTCTTTTTCTTTGTTTGGAACCTCAATTCCAACAGCAGCCTTATTTGGAACAGGCGCTTCAATTCTAACTCCTCCTGATGCTAAATTTAAAGATATATCATCAGCAAGATTTGTTATTTTGCTGATTTTAACCCCAGCAGAAGGTTGCAGCTCATATCTAGTAACAGAAGGCCCTCTACAAATATCTGTTATTCTTGTTTCAACACCAAAACTTTTTAGTGTGTCAACAAGCCTTGCAGCGTTTGCTTTTAATTCGGAAGAAACATCCAAATTTCCTTTATTTTCTTTGTTGTTAAGCAGTGAAACAGATGGAAAGCTATATCCATCAAAATCTTTTTTTTCAACACTATCTTTTAAATCTTCAATAAACTTTTCACTAAAATCTTGTGATGCTTTTTTAACCAAATCATCAAGCTTTATTTTAACATCAGCATTTTGTTCTTTTTTTTCTTCAACTGCTAAATCTAATTTTTTTGTTTCTTTTTTTTCTATTGGTTTTTCTATTTCTATTGGTTTTTCTTCAACTTTTAAAGGTTCTTCTTTAGCAACATTTTTTTCTTCCAATTTTTCTTTATCTTTAAAAAAGTTTAAATTATCAGCAACATCTAAAGGTTCAACCTGTTTTTCTTCTTCTTCAAAACTTTCAACATCGCTTTCTCCAATAGGAACATCTATGTTGAATCTGCTATTTATTTTAAAATTTTTAATACTAGTTTCAACCTTTTTAACCGGTTTAAATAAAACCTTAAAAAACCCAAAAATAGTTGTGCTTGTTATTATTAAAAGTAAAACGAATAAAACAATCCAAATAAAAACAATCGCTGCTTTTTTTCCTAAAAAACTTCTAAAAAATACACTAACAATTTCTCCAGCAGCTCCACCACCAGAATAATCTAAAACACCATATTTCCAAGCTTTTTGCAAAGATTTAATTAGGTTAACCCCTGCCATATCTTCAAAAGCATATGTTTGTATTTGTGCGCATAAAAATATAAAAAAAACCACGAACTGATAAAACTTAGACTTAGAGCTTTTTTTAATAATTCTAGACGAAAACAAAACAGAAACAGCCATAGTTACTATTCCCACAAAAAAAGCCAAAAAACCAAATAAACCAAAAACAATGTTGTGTAAAAGTTTCCAAAGATGTTCTCCTTTTATTAAAACAAGGAAAAACAAAAGTAGTCCAAAAGCAAAAAGCATTATGTATCTAAACTGATTTATTTCATCAATTTCTCTTTTGTTTCCTTTTGTGTTAGCTTTAGTTTTTGAACCAGAAGACGAAGACTTTTTTCTAACCTTTTTGTTCATTATACCTCCTAATTTTTTCACATTCCATTTTTTCACTAGCTAACATTATACAACAATTAAACTGAGCATGCAAATTTAAAGAAAGGGCTTTCCACAACTTTGATTGGTTTTAAAAATTTAAAAATTCCTAGCATAGTTAAAAATATTATTAGAATTTTAATTTTATTTTTAATACTATTTTTATATTTTAGTGCTATCTGGATTAACAAAAACTATAAAGATATTCCGCTAACTGAATCTTTTTTCTATATTTTTTCTAAAACAACAGGTTCTAAAAAGGCAGCTAACTTTGTTATAAATACTTTTTTAAAAAGTTTATTTTTTTCTTGCATTTTAGCCTACATATCAAATAAAATTAACAACAAAATAATAACAGAAAAAAACATAATATTAAAGATTAAAAAATTAAGTTTATTTAACACGATAAATTTTTTTGAAAGAAAAAAAGATTTTTTAGTTAATATAAGCATTTTAAAATTTAAATTAACAATAAAAATAAAAAGAAAATTAATATTTTATATTTTAATAATATTAAAAATTTTTATTATATTTTATTTAATTAAAACATCTTTTAATATATTAAAACCAATTGAATATTTTAATTCTTTAAAAAGCACTTCTAACTTTATAGAAAAAAATTATGTAGACCCAAAAAATATTAACATTTCTTTCCCTAAAAAAAAACAAAATCTTGTCTTTATTTTTGTTAATAATTTAGAAAAAAATCCTAATTTAAAAGAACATAATGACGTAGTAAAATTCAAAAATAACAAAAAACTTTTTGGAACAAATTCAAAAAAAGAAAAAATAATATCAGCAACTTTAGGAATTCCATTTATATTAAACGAAAAATCTATTAATTCTTTTCCTTTTAAAAATATATATGGTCTTGGAAATATTTTAGAAAAAGAAGGATATAACCAACTTTTTTTGTTAAGCACAAGCATTAATTTTGAAAATCGTGATATTTTAGTTAAAAATCATGGCAAATTTAAAATTTTAGATTACGATAAAGCAGTAAAAAAAAACTTAATAAAAAAACAATTTAATAAATGGCATGAACTAGACAACAACCAACTCTTTGAAATCGCAAGATATAAATTTTTAAATTTAAACGAAAAAAATAAACCATTTAACCTTTTGATTTTAACTTCTAATTCAAATTTTTCAAATAAAATTAAAGAACAAAAATTACCAAAAAAAACAAAAAATTTAAAAAATAAAAAAAACAAACACAAAAATAAAAAAATTGAAAATAAAAAAATTAAAAATAAAGATAAAAAAATTGAATACCAACTTTTAGATACATCAGAAGAAATAAATAATTTTGTAAAATGGATTAAAAAACAAAATTGTTACAAAAACACAACAATTGTTATATGTGAAAACTTTTTAGATAAAAACGAAAATAAAATTTCTTCGGTTAAATTCATAAACAGTAAAGTCGAACCACAAAATAATAAAAAAATATTCTCTAATTTAGATATATTTCCTTCTGTTATTTCTAGTTTAGGAGCAAAAATAGAAAACGAAAAACTAGGCCTTGGGGTTAACCTTTTTTCTAATGAACAAACATTATTAGAAAAATATGGAGAAGAATATATAGATAATGAATTCAAAAAAAAGAGCTATTTTTATGAAATTAATTGTTTTAAATAAAAAACCTGTGGATTTAAATAAACACCACAGGTAGAACATTATTCAAAAAAACAAAAACTATTAAACACCTGCTTCATTAGTAAATTTTTGCATTTCTTCAAGATTTATACCAAATTTATCTGCTTTATTAATAGCTATTTTACATCCGTTTTTAACCTTTTGCATTATAACTTTCATAACAGCTTCATTTATTGCAACACAACCACCTGTGTAAGGTTTTTGAAGCCCTGTACAATGCATAAAAAATCCAAAACCTTTATTAGGATCTTTTTGTGGATTATATCCCATATTAAGACAATATCTATATTCATATTTAAAATCATCAATACGCTCACATTCGCCAACGTTAATTCCAGGAACATCATTTATATTAACCAATTCATTAAAGTGCATACCATCACGTGAATCCCCCGACCAATAATGTTCTTTTGTTATTTGAGTATATTCCATCTTACAACCAGGATTATCTGCAATACCAAATGCTTTATCAATAGTAAAAGTTCCAATTGGTGTCATTTTATTATTTGCATTAGAGTCTCCCATACCTTCAAACCCAATATAACCCGGAGTTTCTAAAATCATTTTCCATTTTCCATCACTATCTTTTTCATGCATACTAACATATGCAGTAGTACCTTCAACACCTGCAACAACAATTATTTGATCTGAATTTTCAACACCGTCTACTTTCATCAACCATTCAGGAGAATCTGTAGGATTTTGATTTTGTATAAATAAATTATTACCACATTTAGCATCATTTTTTGAATTTTTATTACCAAACAATAAACTTTTTTTATCACAAGAACTCAACATAACTGCAATCACCATCAAAATGGCAATTCTTGCAATTTTTTTTTTAATTTTTTTATTAGAATTAAACTTTTTAAATTTCAAATTTAAGTTTTTTTTCATTAAGTTCACCTCTTAAACAATTAATATACTTATATGTATATTAAAATTCGTTTAACTTAATGAAAAAAATTTGATTTTTTTATAAAATATTTAAACATTTTATAGTTTTACAGTTTTTAATAAAGCTAAATTTTAATATTTTTCTAACAATAAAAAATATTGTGTAATACTTTTCCACAAAATTTTCTTATTAAATATTTGTTAAATCATAATTAAATAAAATAATTTATATATTTCTAAAAATTTTATGGTTTTTATATATTTCATATTATCCCTAATTATAAGTATTGTATATTTTTAAATTCTTACGTTTATTATCTACAAAAAAATATTTAATTTTTCTTAAACTTTTTAACTTAAGTATAATAAACATAAAAATATAACTATTAAAATTCTAATATTTTTTCTATTCAAACTTTGCTTTAACTATTAAGAATAGTTTTTTTTATAAATATTTAAATAAAATAAATTCTAATTTCGACATAGTATATATACTAGAGATATATATAATAATAGATTTAAACACTATAATTTTAATAATTATTTTATTTTTTCTTATTAGTTTTTTCTTCTTTTTCAATCATTTTATATAGTTTATTTATTGCAGTAGATATATCTCCAATACTATTTATAAGCCCACTTTTAACAGCAACAACGCCATCGATAACACTTCCAACGTCTGTTGCTAATTCATCTGTGTTCATCATGAATTTTAAAAATTTCTCTTCTGTTATTTTAGAATTTTTAACAACAAATTTAACTATTCTATCTTGAATCTTTTTAAAATATGAAAAAGCTTGAGGAACCCCTAAAATCGTTCCACTGGTTCTAACAGGATGGATCGTCATAGTTGCAGAAGGAACAATAAAAGAATATTTGCTAGAAACTGCTAAAGGAACCCCAATTGAATGACCTCCTCCTAAAACAATAGAAACAGTTGGTTTACTTAATCCGCTAATTAATTCTGCAATTGCAAGCCCTGCTTCAATGTCTCCTCCAACTGTGTTCAAAACAATCAATAACCCTTTTATATTTTCAGCCTGTTCTATTGAAACCAAAGCGGGAATTATCTGTTCATATTTTGTTGATTTAACATCTTTAGGCAAAACATAATGTCCTTCAATTTGCCCTATAATAGACATACAGTGAATAAAATATTTTCCATTTGTTGTTATTGTTCCCATCTCAACAATTTGCTGCATTTTTTCTTGATTTATATTATTAAATATACAAAAATTTTCATCATATTTTATAGGTTTTTTTTCTTCATTTTTTACTTCTTTTTCTTTTGTTTTACCTTTTTTTGTTTTAGATGTCACCTTTGTTTCTTTTTTTTCCTTCATTAAAAATCCACCCACCCTATGCTTATTTTCTATTATATCTAGTTTTTCTAAACATAAAGTGATTATACAAAAAATATTATTAGTTATATTTTTTTTAAAACCTATATAACTTAAAAATCCAATAATATTGTTAAAATTTATATAATTTCAAAATTATCTTTAATTAATATATTTTTCTAAATATTTAAAAAAATTTATTATCTAAAAATTTTTACAAAACATTTATTATTTTTAAAAAATTAAACCAACTAACAATTTAAATAAATAAATATTTAGTACATACTAAAAATAATACATATTAAAAGATCATTTTATTAATAATTACAATTTGTTACATTTAGTTAATATATAAAAAAATTAAAATTGCTCTAACTTCATTTTCAGTGCCGCCAAAAATATTTTTATTTGATATATTTAACTATATTTAAAATAATTTCTACAACTTACTATTAAATATCAACAAAAATTAAACCAACTAACAATTTAAATAAATATTTAATATATCTTTAAAAATTTATACTAACACAAAAATTCTTAATAATATTTTTTAATATGTTTATTTATATTAAATTTCGCAATACATTAACATAATATTAAAAAATTTTCTTCTAAATTTTGTTATTTTAAAAAATAATTTCCTATAACTTAGTTTTAAAATTAATAAAAATTAAATTAATAACTAATTTATTACAGGTTAATAACAATTATTTTAATATCTTAAAAAATTTCTATTTAGTGCTTTCTTCTTCATAGATAAATTTATGTAAAATTTTTGAATATTCGGCTAAATCATATCTCCAATACCATATCCCATTAATTATTCCATATTTTAATTTTGGATCATTAATATGAGGAATAATATCTCTTTCAATTTTCGGTTTTCCACCCAAAACAAAAGGAACAAACCCTAAAATATCTTGCAAAGATAAAGATGTTTCTGTGTATGGCATAAGCCTTCTTAAAAGTCCTGGATATTCTGCAGCTTTCATTTTAGTTAATTTTTCTAACAATAAATTTAAAACAATTTGTTGTCTTGCAGCTCTGTGGTGTTCATCATCTTGTTTTCGCATTCTTGCAAAAGACAATGCTTGCGCACCATTTAAATGTAATATTTTAGATTTTTCTTTAAAGGGTTTTAATCTTGGAGATTTTTTATATTCAGGTGTGCTATTAATAATTCCATTAATCTGACTAACATGTTCTCTTAAAACCTTAACGTCTATTCCACCAAAAGCATCAATAATATGTATTAACTGCCCAAAATTTAAAGCAACATAGTCCCTAATATCTAAATGAAAATTTTTATTTAAAGTTTTAACAGCAAGATTAGCTCCTCCATATGAAAAAGCATGCCCTAACTTATCTTGTCCATGCCTATCAATTAAAAGTCTTGTATCTCTTAAAATAGAAGTTATTTTAATTTTTTTATGTATTCCATCGAAAGAAACAACCATAATAGCGTCCGATCTACCCGAATTTTCCCCTTTTCTTTTATCAAGCCCAAAAATTGCAATATTAGTAACTTTGTTATGAATTTTTGCACTAGAAAGCAGCCCTAATGCATCATCAGATTTATCAAAATTAGTGTCTACATCTAGTCCACTAAAAAAATACAAAAAAGCTGAAACAACAACAGTTAAAATCAAAAAAACTATTAAAGAAATTTTTAACCACAATTTTCTTTTTCTTTTAACAGTATATTTGATTTTATTATTTTTTTTTTGTTTTTTTATAGCTTGAAAATTTTCTTTAAATCCTTCATCTTTTTCTAAAAAATCACTAAATTTATTTTTTTTATATTTCATAAAAAAACTATCTCCATACTAAAATAACTAAATTGATATAACAACAAATATTATATCATATTATCTATATTTGCCAATTATAAAAAAAAATTATATTTTTAAATTTAAAAAAGTTGCAAAACAACCTACACATATATTATAATATTATTTAAACTATTATATAACCACAAATAAAAATATATAACCACAAATAAAAAATTTTTATCTTAAAATCAAAAGGGGCTAAAAAATGTTAAGTTACGAAAATTTATCAACCGAAGAACTAAAAGCAAAAAAAGAAGAATTAATGAAAAAATATAACGAACTAAAACTTTTAAATTTAGATTTAAATATGGCAAGAGGAAAACCTTCAAAAGAGCAACTAGATTTATCTTTAGGTATGATAGAAAATTTTGACGTTAAAGATCTTACAAAAACAAAAGATAATAAAGATCCAAGAAACTATTTAAACCTAGATGAAACAGTTGAAGCAAGAGAATTTTTTGCTGATTTATTAGATGTTAAAAAAGAGATGGTTTTTATTGGAGGAAACTCTAGCTTAAATTTAATGTACACATATATATCAAATGCTATGCAATTTGGAATTATGGGAAACACTCCTTGGAACAAACTAGAAAAAGTTAAATTTTTGTGCCCTTGCCCAGGTTACGATAGGCATTTTGCAATCTGTGAACTTTTTAACATAGAAATGATTAATATTAAAATTAACAAAGACGGCCCAGATGTTCAAAAAATTAAAGAATTAGTTGAAAAAGACAATTTAATTAAAGGTTTATGGTGCGTTCCAAAATATTCAAATCCAACCGGAATAACATATAGTGATGAAATTGTTAAAGCTTTGGCCTCTTTAAAGCCAGCAGCAAAAGATTTTAGAATATTCTGGGATAATGCTTATTTCATACACGACCTAAACGAAAAAAAAGACGAACTTTTAAATATATTTGATGAATGTGAAAAAAATAACAATATGAACATGGTTTTAGAATTTGCATCAACTTCAAAAATAACCTTTCCTGGAAGCGGAGTTAGTGCTTTAATAACATCAGAAGAAAATATAAAAGATATAAAAAAAATAGTATCAAAACAAATAATATGCTATAATTCTGTTAATCAGATTATGCACTACAAATTTCTTTCTTCTAAAGAAAAAGTTGAAGAACACATGAAAAAACATGCAAAAATAATTAAACCTAAATTCGATCTTGTTTTAAAAACATTTGAAGAAAAACTAAAACCTTTAAAAATAGCAAATTGGACAAATCCAAATGGTGGATATTTCATATCTTTTAACTCTTTAGATGGATGTGCTAAAAGAATTTTCAATCTTTGTGAAAACGTTGGGGTTATTTTAACTTCTCCAGGAGCAACATTTCCATATCAAAAAGACCCAGATGATAAAAACATAAGAATTGCTCCAACATATCCAAACATAGATGAACTAAAAACAGCTTTAGAAGTTTTTTGCCTTTGTGTTAAAATTGCATCTATTGAAAAATTTTTAAATTAAATTGAAAAGGAGATTTTTATAATGAAAAATAAAAAATTCGGATTAGTTAAAAATTGGCGAAGCTTTAAAAAAATTTGTTTTAACTATTCCTAATGCAATATTTTCACTAAATTTTATATAAAATAAAACTGCTCTATCTTAACCTAAAAAAATTTTTATATTTATGTGAAAGTTGCATCTAAATAAAATTTTAAAATATTTAAGAAAAGAGGTTTTAAGATGGAAGGAACAGAAAAAAAAGTAGCTTTAAGCGGAATTCAGCCAACAGGAATTTTCACACTAGGAAACTATTTAGGAGCAGTTAGAAATTGGGAAAAACTTCAAAAGAATTATGAGTGTATATTTTTCATTGCTAATTTACATTCGCTAACAACAAAAAGAGATGCAACAATTTTAAAAGATTTAACATCAAAAATAGTTGCTCTTTTAATAGCATGTGGAATAGACACAAATAAACACACATTATTCATTCAAAGCGACATTTCATATCATGCAGAACTTTCATGGATTTTGCAGTGCTTAACTCAATTTGGAGAACTAAAAAGAATGACGCAATTTAAAGACAAAAGTCAAAAAAATAGCAGTAACATAAATGCAGGGCTGTTTTGCTATCCTGTTTTAATGGCAGCAGATATTTTATTATATAATCCAGACGTTATTCCAATTGGAATAGATCAAAAACAACATTTAGAGTTAACAGAAACAATTGCAACAAGATTTAACAATACATATGGAAAAACCTTTAAAATTCCAAAAGGATATATTCCAGAAATTGGAGCAAAAATAATGAGTTTAACAGATCCAACAAAAAAAATGTCTAAGTCTGATGAAAACCAAAATTCCTTTATTTCAATTTTAGACACAGAAGAAACCATTTTAAACAAATTTAAAAAAGCAACAACAGATTCAGACAATAAAATTATATATAGTGAAGAAAAGCCAGGAATTTCTAATTTGCTTAGCATTTTTAGTTCGTTTGCAGATTGTTCTGTTGAAGATGCCGAAGATCATTTTAAAAACAAAACATATAAAGATTTAAAATTTGAAACTGCCGATGTTGTTGCAAAAAATTTAAAACCAGTTCAAGAAAAATATAATGAACTTTTAAAAGATAGAAATAAACTAAAAAAAATATGTGAAGAAGGAGCTGAAAAAGCAAGAGCTATTGCTAAAAAAACCTTGGATGACGTATATGAAAAAGTCGGTTTAAAATAAATTAGATTATAAATACAAATAATTAAATTAGTTAATTTATTTTAAAATAAGTAAAAAATAATACAATAATTAAATTTATTAATCGATTTTTTTTATAAATATATATTAGTTTTAAAAAAATTGTTTAATAATAACCAATAACTATACTAAAATTTTTAGTATAGTTTTTTATTTATATTTTAAATTAAACATATATTTTAAGTTTATATAAAATAATATTAGTTCTTATTTTGATATATAATATAATTTTTATAAATTATTAACCTTAAATTTTAGTTAAAATACCTGTTTAATATAATTAATTTTATTTTTTATCTTAATTTAAAATTCTTACGTTACATAAAATTATAATATTTTATAAATAATCTTCTATTTTAGATTAAACATAATATAAAAATAACCGATAATACTATATTTTTAAAAACTATTTTTAAATTCAAAAAAATCTATCAAAAATATACACTAAATAAAGATTATTATTTCATTTTTATTTTTTATTTAAATTAGTTTTATTTTTAATAATTTTATGTAAAAATTAAATATTTTTAAAATCTATTCCATATAAGAGTTTTGAAGTTCATCCGAAA
This sequence comes from Oscillospiraceae bacterium, assembly GCA_902772105.1. Classification (GTDB taxonomy): domain Bacteria; phylum Bacillota; class Clostridia; order Oscillospirales; family Ruminococcaceae; genus RUG12519. The sequence continues at coordinate 23,752 of CACXZI010000003.1, forward strand.
CTTCAAGCATTGTTTCAGCAAAAACCCCATACCCTCTTGTAGAATCGTTTAAAAAAACGTGTGTTACAGCACCAATTATTTTGTTGTTTTGTATTATTGGACTACCACTCATTCCTTGAACTATTCCTCCGGTTTTATCCAAAAGTTCTTTGTCTGTTATTTTAATAACAAAATTTCTGGATTTTGAATTACTATCAACAGACTCAATTAAAACAGAATATTTTTTAGATTCCTTCCCATCAATTGTTGAATATATATATGCACTTCCAACTTTAGCCTCTTGTTTAAACCCAATCATAACCGGTTCATGAGGATAAATCGGCCTATAAAATTTTCCGTATAGTCCACAATCTGTGTTTATTTTTACATGCCCTATTATTTTATCTTTCAAAAAAGTTCCACTAAGCTCTCCAGGACTTCCACAAATCCCTTTTTTTACTCCACTAATAGAAGCTTCAACAATTTCACCTGTCCCCAAAGGCAACTTATCCCCTGTGTCTACATCACAAACAGCATGACCTAAACCTCCAAAAATTCCATCTTCTGTGCAAAAAGTTGTTGTGCCTATTCCTGCTGAACTATCACGAACCCAAAGCCCTGTTAACCATTTTCTTTCTTTTTTAGATAAAACAGGAGTTAAAGTTGTTTCATATTGTTTAAAATTTCTATTATATTTAAGTTTAATTTCTCCCCCACTGCTTTTCAAAACAATATTTTTTATATCATCATTACAATTAACCGCTTCTTCATTAACATATTCAATTATGTCACCTTTTTTAAGGCCAGCATCTTTGCTTGGATTTTTTTCTCCTTGTTTTGTTGTGATTTTTTGTGTATCAACAACCATAACTCCTTTGGTTAAAAATTTAACACCAAAAGGAGTTCCACAAGGAATAACAAAAACTTTATTATATTTTTTAACACTAATATTTTTAATTGGAATAAAACCTAAAAATTTTGCTTTATAAAATTCAGTGTCTATAAACTTTTTAGAGGGTCTATTAATAGGAATATTTTGCTCAATTTTTTCAAAGTCAACTCCAAAAAAATTAAATTCAGGTTTCTGCCCAACAAACATTTTATATGTTTGAGGAATTTTATATGAATAATACCCTGTTAAAAAAATAATAGAACAAAACGAAATAAAAATAACAAAAAACAAGGTCTTTGCTAGTTTCTTCAATGCTACACCTCTTAAAAAAATATTAATTTTAAATTTGCCTTTAAATAAAAATTATTCAAAAAATGTGTTTTTAATTACAATTAATATTTTTTCCATAAATTAGTGAAACAAACATATAAATTACCTAGAAAATATTGGAAACAAAAAAGCTAGTGCTAAAAAACACTAACTCAAAACTAATAATTAATTTTTTAAATCTCTTCTTTTTTTATTTTTAACCATTCATCAATTTTTTTTATTAAATTATCTTCAAAATTAAAATTTTCTTCAAAAAGCAAGTCACTTTTTTCAAAACTATATCTTCCCTTCCAAACAACAACCCGAACACTACTTTTTTCAACATCCGGAAAAAGTTTATAGTTAAATTCCCCAAAACTTCCAGAATATATATTATTAAATTTTAAATATTCAGCTGTTGGAAGACTAAAAAATAAACCTTCCTGCAATTTTTTTCACCCTTTAAAACTACAAATTAATCACCTTACAAATCCTTGGAACAATTATTGAAGAAACAAGCATCTTTAAAAAATCTCCAATTAAAAATGGTAGAACACAAATTTTTAATGCACTTATAAAACTCATTTTATTTTGACAAATAAACCAATATGTACCTAAAACATAACAAACCATTGTTCCCAAAACACAACCAACTAAATTAAAAGACATATTCTTAAAAAAACTAGTTTGTTTTTGCGCAAAATTTTTATATACAAGTCCCACAATAAAAGCAATAGCAATATATCCAAAAATATATCCACCAGTTTGCCCAAATATAACACCTGGGCCTGATTTACATTTTGCTGAAAAAGGAAGCCCCATCAAAACAAGCAATATATATAAAATTTGACTAATCGCTCCATAAATAGGCCCTAATATAGCTCCAGAAATATATACAGCAAGATTAGCAAGAGTTATTGGAACCGGCCCAATTGGAATTGTGAAAATGGCGCAAACACAGGTTAAAGCACAACACAAAGAACAAAAAATCATCTTCCTAATATGAACACTACCATTCATTTAAACTTCACCTCAAATCTTTAAATTTTAAAAATAAGCTTAATAGCGAAATTTCTATAATTTAATAGCATTTTACCATAAAACAAATATTAACTTAGTTTTAGTATAATTTTGACGTAAAAGGAATTTTATTGCCAAAACCCAAATTTATTTTACTTTAAAAAAAAATAAAAGTCAAATTTTTTTATATTTTGTATAAATTCTACTTACCAAACAAAAAAATATTAATTTTGTTTATATTTAAAGAAATTATTTTAATTAAAATTAAATATTTAAAATATTAGACAAATTCAACAAAATTTTATAATTAATAAATATTAAATACCACTAATTATTTAAATAAAATTTACATAAACCACTATTTAAATTTTAAAAATTTTTTATTACTATATATAAAAATTAAAAATAAAGATATTCAAAAACTAAATTTTCTTATATTTTATATTTTTCTTATATTTTAATTAAAACCATCTAAAAATTTTTGATAAAAATATAACTTAACAATCACATTAATATATTTAAAAATTAAATTCAAGCTAAAAAATTAATATATTTATTACTTTTTTCATAATTTTTTTTAAAATCAAACTCTAAAAATCATTAAAAAATTTAAAAAACTAATTCATTAACATTATAATAAACACAATAAATAAAAATTAACTTTAAATTTTTAAAAACCACAAAAGAAATTCTTAAATAATATATCAACAAAAAATAATCTTTCATATTCAATATATTTTATATATAATAATATTTTAAAACTTTATATAAATTTAGAATAATTTATACTTTTAAAAAAATAAAAATCAATTTATTTTAAACATTTTTATAATATATATTTTATAATGATCAAAACAACAAAAAAATTATATTACTATTGAAATAATTAACTTTATATTTAAATTAAATATTACAAAAAATTATATCACCACATACTATATCATTGTATATTGAATATATGTTAGAATTTTTATTATATTTTATAATTATATTTTAACTATTATATTTTTAAATTTTAAAAAAATCAGCATAAAATATAAATCAAAATAATATTAATATTAATGATTTTAAAACAAATACCATGCTTGATTTAAACATTAAAATATTATATAATCTTATTGTTGTATTTTATTTAAAGGAAAAATTAAAATTATGGAGAATTTGATATATAAAATAGGTTTGGATGTTGGATCAACAACAATTAAAAGTGTTGTTTTAAAAGGAGAAGAAATTATTTTCAAATCTTACGAAAGACACAAATCTATGGCAGTTCAAAAAACAATTGAACTTCTTTTTAAGATCAAACAAATAATAAAAAATAATCCTTTTACTATTTCTATAACTGGTTCTGCTGGCCTTGGAATTTCTCAAAAGGGAAATATTGAATTTGTGCAGGAAGTTTATGCAACAAAAATAGCAGCTTTAAAATATAAAAAAGATGTTGATGTTGTAATCGAGCTTGGTGGTGAAGATGCAAAAATTTTATTTTTATCTGGCAACAAAGAAGTTAGAATGAACGGCAGTTGTGCTGGTGGAACAGGTGCTTTTATAGATCAAATGGCAGTTCTTTTAAAATTAACTCTCGATGAATTTAATGAAGTAGCACTAAAACACAAAAAAATATATACAATAGCTTCTAGATGTGGGGTTTTTGCAAAATCAGATATTCAACCTTTAATAAACCAAGGTGCAACAAAAAGTGATTTAGCAGCAAGCATTTTTCAAGCCGTTGTTAACCAAACAATTGCAGGCCTTGCTCAAGGAAGACAAATTAAAGGAAAAGTTATGTTTTTAGGCGGACCTTTAACATTTTTTGAAGAATTAAAAAATAGATTTAAAGAAACATTAAAACTAGAAGAAAAAAATGCTATTTTCCCTGAAAACAGCCAATATTTCATAGCTTTAGGTGCTAGTTTATATAGCGCTTCTTTAACAGAAAAAACAAATATAGATGAAATAATAGAAAGCCTTAAAAAACAAGAAAAAAAAGAAATTAAAACTTCCCTCTCCCCTCTTTTTAAAACCGAAGAAGAATATATAGATTTTTTAAAAAGACACAAAAAAAGCGATGTTAAAACAAAAGATATTAATGAATATTCTGGAAATTGCTTTCTTGGAATAGATGCTGGGTCTACCACAACAAAAATTGTTTTAATAACAAAAGATGATGAAATTTTATATTCAAAATATCTTTCAAACGGAGGAGAAGTTGTTTCAATTGTTTTAAATTGTTTAAAAGAAATATATGAAAAAATAGAAAATTCAAAAAACAAAATAACAATAAAATCGGCAACTGTAACAGGTTATGGTGAAGATTTAATTAAACATGCTTTTTTGGTTGACTTTGGAATTGTTGAAACGGTTGCACACCTAAAAGCAGCAAGACATTTTGTTCCAGATGTTGACTTTGTAATAGATATCGGTGGGCAAGATATTAAATGTTTTAAATTAAAATATGGCGCAATAGATTCAATAACTTTAAACGAAGCTTGTTCTTCTGGATGTGGTTCTTTTCTAGAAACATTTGCAACAGCTTTAGGATATTCTTTAAAAGATTTTGTTAAAAAAGGGCTTTTTGCAAAATCACCTGTAGATTTAGGGTCTAGATGCACTGTTTTTATGAATTCTAGTGTAAAACAAGCTCAAAAAGATGGAGCATCAATAGAAGATATTTCAGCAGGGCTTTCAACTTCAATTGTTAAAAATGCAATATATAAAGTTATTAGAGCTAAAAGCAAAGAAGAACTAGGAAAGAAAATAGTTGTTCAAGGTGGAACTTTTTTAAACGACGCAGTTTTAAGAGCTTTTGAAAAAGAGCTAGAAATTAATGTTACAAGGCCTTCAATTTCAGGACTGATGGGAGCTTTTGGTTGCGCTTTATATGCAAAAGAAAATCAAAAAGAAAGTTCAACAATTTTAAATTTAGAACAATTAAAAAATTTTTCATATACGGTTAAAACTGCAACATGCTTTAAATGCCCAAATAGGTGCACATTAACGATAAACACATTTTCAGATAAACAAACATTTGTTTCTGGAAATAAATGTGATTCATATAAAAAAGATGAAAAACCAAAAGAAATAAAAAACATAGTTGATTTTAAATATAACCTAGTAACAAACCTTCCAAAAAAAACAAATAAAAAAAGAAAGATAGGAATTCCATTAGTTTTAAATATGTATGAAAACATTCCATTTTGGGTTCCTTTTTTTGAAGAGTTAAATTTTGAAGTTGTTTTATCGGATACATCTAACAAAAAACTTTACGAAATGGGCCAATATACAATTCCTTCGGACACAGCATGCTACCCTGCAAAACTTGTTCATGGCCATATTGAATCTCTTTTAAAAAAAGATGTGGATTTTATATTTTATCCTTCAATGACATATAATTTTGATGAACATATATCCGATAATTTTTATAACTGCCCAATTGTTGCATACTACCCCGAAGTTATTAAAGCAAATGTTAAAACAGATAAAAAGCTTATAATAGACCCCATCGGTTTAAACAACAAAAAGTTCTTTGAAAAAAAAGCTTTTGAAATTTTTAATAAATATTTTTCTATAACAAAAAACGAAATAAAAAATGCTTCAAACAAAGCATATGAAGGATATTTAAAATATAAACAAAAAATAGTTGAATATACAAAAGATGCAATAGAATTTGCAAACGAAAAAAACAAAAACATAATAATTCTAGCAGATAAACCATATCATATAGACCCTGAAATAAACCATGGAATAGATAAATTAATTGCAAGTTTTGACTCGGTGGTTTTAACTGCTGATTCTATATCTTTTTTAACAAATGAAAAAATTAAAACAACAATTTTAAACCAATGGTCTTATCATGCAAGACTTTATACAGCAGCTAATTTTGTGACTAAAACAAAAAATGCTAATCTTCTACATATTGTTTCTTTTGGATGTGGGATTGATGCCATTGTTTCGGATGAAATTAAAGAAATGTTAGAAAAAAACAACAAACTATATACCTGTATTAAAATTGACGAAATAGCAAATTTAGGAGCTGTTCGCATACGAATTAGAAGTATGTTTGCTGCAATTGAAGAAGCTAAAAAAAATAAAAAACAAATTAAGGAGCATATTTATGTCTGATTTTCAATATAAAAACGAAGAAAGAATCATATTTACAAAAGAAATGAAGAAAACATATAAAATTTTAATCCCAAATATGCTTCCAATACATTTTGAACTTTTAAGAAATATTTTAATTGTTGAAGGGTATGATTGCGACCTTTTAAAATATGAAGGAGAAGATGTTATTAAAGAAGGTTTGAAATATACACACAACGACATGTGCTACCCTTGCCTTCTGGTTGTTGGCCAATTTATATATGCTTTAAAAAGCAAAAAATATGATGTTGATAAAACCGCTTTATTAATAACACAAACAGGTGGTGGATGTCGAGCGTCTAACTATATACACATATTAAGAAAGGCTTTAAAAAAAGCAGGATTTCCACAAATTCCTGTTATATCTATTAATCTTTCTGGTCTTGAAAAAAATCCTGGTTTTAAATTTAGCATACCTTTAATTAAAAAGCTTGCTTCTGCTCTACTATATGGTGATATGATAATGAATTTATATAACCAAACAATGCCATACGAAATAGAAAAAGGTTCTAGTTTAAAATTAAAAGATAGATGGGTTTTAAACCTTTCTAATCAATATAAAAATTCAACTGGATTTGGTAAAAAAATAATGACCAAAAATTTTAACGATATAGTTTCAGATTTTTCTAATATTAAGATTAATAAAACAAAAAAAGTTAGAGTTGGAATAGTTGGCGAAATATATGTTAAATATTCATCAACTGCAAACAACAACATAGAAAAATTTTTACATAAAGAAAATGTTGAAGTTATAATTCCAGGAATTTTAAACTTCATAATATTTAAAGCAGACAATAGAATTGTTGACATAGATTTATATGGAGGGAGCAAAATAAAAAAATATATCTGTGTTGAATTTAAAAAATATTTAGAAGATCTACAAAAAATATTTATAGATTCAATTAAAAAAAATAAAAATTTTAAAGCTCCAGCATCTTTTGAAGAAACAAAAAAAGGAGTTTTAAAATATTTAAACTATGGTGTTAAAATGGGAGAAGGCTGGCTTTTAACTGCAGAAATTTTAGAGCTTATTAATAGCAATATTAAAAACATAATTTGTGTTCAACCTTTTGGATGTTTGCCAAACCACATAGTAGGAAAAGGAATGATTCGAAAAATTTTAAATAACAATGAAAATGTTAATATAATAACAATAGATTACGACCCGGGAGCAACAAAAATAAACCAAGAAAACAGAATTAAATTAATGCTGGCTTCAGCTAAAGAAAACCTTAAATAAATTTAATATATAACTAAAATATAAAAATTATATAAAATTTAAAAAACGTATTTTTTAACAAATATGCTGTTGCTACGAATTTATAAATTTTATGTTATATAATACTTTTATTCCAATTTTTTAGAATTTAATATAGAAATATTAACATAAAAAAATTTGATGAAGTAAACAACAATCAAAAATAATATTAAAAAACACTTTAATTCAAAAATGTTCTAAAGTGTTTTTAATTTATATATTTTAATAATTAAACACAATTTATTTTACTATAAATTTATAAATTTTATCTTACATAATATTTTCTTTAAATTAATTCTATTATAAATTTTTTTTAGAATTTAATATAGAAATATTGACATAAAAAAATTTGATGAAATAGACAACAATCAAAAATAATATTAAAAAACACTTTAGTTCAAAAATGTTCTGAAGTGTTTTTAATTTATATATTTTAATAATTAAGCACAATTTATTTTACTATAAATTTATAAATTTTATGTTATATAATACTTTATTTAAATTAATTCTATTCTAAATTTTTTAGTTTTAATATAAAAATAATTTGTGTTTTTATCATTAGAGTTAAAAATTATATATTTATTTTTGATTTTGAAACTTAATAATATTTTTTAAAAAACCTTATAATCAAAATTATAATCTTAATAAATATTAAAACTAATTAAACAAAAAATATAGATAAAACCAAACAATAAATCATCTTGATGCAACCAATTTTAACTATAAATTTTATCTTTAATAATAATTATATTTTTCAACAAAACTTAAAATTTATTAATATAACATATAAAAAAGCTTTATTTAATTTATAATTTAAAAAACTACATAGCTAACTAAAATACAAAATTCTACAAAACGTAAAATTCTAATATTTAATTTATTAAATTTTTATAAACAGCTCTTAAACAAAACATTTTATATTTACCATAATATAAATATTTAAATATAAAACAAAATCAAAAATTTTACTTCTAATTCAATTAACTTAATATATTTTAATATTAATATCGTTAACATAATAACTTAATAATATACTGCTTTTTTTACAAACTAATTTCAGTTATACTAAATGATATCATGTTTTTAAATAATTCTAAAAATAACATAATAAAAAATTATGTTTCATTTCTATCTTATTCTATTTAATATCTAATAAAATTTTTAATAATTTTTTTTATATAAAACTTAAAATTTATTAATATAACATATAAAAAAGCTTTATTTAATTTATAATTTAAAAAACTACATAGCTAACTAAAATACAAAATTCCAAAAAACGTAAAATTCTAATATTGCTTTATTAAATTTTTATAAATAGCTTTTAAACAAAACATTTTATATGTATCGTAATACATATTTAAATATAAAACAAAATCAAAAATTTTATTTCTAATTCAATTAACTTAATATATTTTAATATTAATATCGTTAACATAATAACTTAATAATATACTGCTTTTTTTACACACTAATTTCAGTTATCCTAAATAATATCATATTTTTAAATAATGCTAAAAATAACATAACAAAAAATTATGTTTCATTTCTATTTTATTCTATTTAATATCTAATAAAATTTTTAATATTTTTTTATATAAAACTTAAAATTTATTAATATTAAAATTTAAATTAAATTTATACAATAAACAAAAAACTTAGTAACATGTTATTTTTAAATTTTTATAAATATCTTGATATTTCATATAAAAAATTCTTTATAAATATTCAAACAATGTATTTTTCTTCACTTCCAAAAATTTACACTTAATTTAATATTGACAACAAAATACTAACCAATTAGAATAAATAACGTGAAAAAAATAATACATAAAAGGAATAATTTATAATGAATAAAATTAAAAGTTTAAAAATATTTAACATATTAGTTTCTTTAATATTAATTGGCAATATTAAAGTTTTTGCAACAAAAGAAAATTTAAACAATAATTCTTTAAAAAACAATCTACAAGAGTCTTCTACTAGTTCACAATTTAACAAAAAAGAACATTGTTCAACAACTTTTAACGTAGAAGGTTTAAATTTTAACGAAGTTTTATCAAACGCTTTTGGAGATATTTTTTATTTTAACGAAAAATGCTGTATCTTAGCTAATGTTTCTTCCGACCCAGAAATAAAAGAAAATATAACTGTTTCTTTTCCTGCAGGAACAAAAGACGATAAAGGTTTACTACATTTAACAGAACATCTATTAACCTGCCTTGGAATTGGAAAAGAACAACCTTTTTGGCAATCTTTTTCTTGTAGTTCTAAAAATGAAAATGCTGGTTTGAATGCACACACTATGTCTTTAAATGAAGCAGCTAATTTGGCTTATTTATTATTTGATGTTAATGATTATATGCTAAACAATATGAATATTGAAGATATTATTAAAGATATTTCAAATGAATTAAACGGAAACTCAAAAGCTGTTAAAAATGAAGAAATAACTAATAGAGAAATATCCCGTATGTTTTTAGAAATGGAAAGAATACAAAACCCACCAAAATTCGAAGGAATAAATGGAATTATAAAAAAAGAAACAAGAGATGTAACATTAAGAAAATTAATGTATGATTATGGTGGAACACCTGAAAAAATAGAACAAATTAAACACAGTGAAGTAAAAGATTTTTATAATAAAAATATTGTAAATGTTAAACCACTCATATTTCTACAATTTAGAAATTTAGAAAAAGCTAAAAAGGTTATAAGCCTATTTAAAAAATATTTGTTTGATGTTAAAAAAGAATATAACATAGCAAAAATAGGAGAAGAAAAATTTATAAATAAAGATTATTTTGAAATGCCTATTTCTAAAACATTTGCAAATGCTAAAAAAACATTTAAAATATATGAACCAAAAGAATATGAAACCAAATATTTAGCTACAATAAAATATGACATCCATGATTTAGATATCTATGATAAAGAAATTTTAAAGTGTTTAGACGAAAATTATGTTAAAAAAACAATAAAAGAAATAATGGAAAAATATAAAATTAAAGACCTAAAAACACATATTTCTATGGTAGATGAAGATATTTTTGAGATGCTTATTTATACTGATAATGAAGAAATATTAGAAGAGGAAAACATTAAAGATATTATAAAAGAAATTACAAATAAAATTATTGAAAGTAAAATAATGTCAAGTGATCTTAACAAAGAAACTCTTAAAATGATTATGTATAAAATATATAATGGTGATTATAATTTTACAGATATTTCTACAAAAATAATGAAATCTTTAATATTTTATAATGAACCATTTTCAAAACAATATTTTAAACTAGATAAAAAAGGTCAATTTGAAAAAAATCCTAAAACACTTTCAAATTATATTGGTTCTTATATTGGTGATATTTTAAAAAGAGTTTTAAATGAAAATATTAAAAAGAAATTTATAATATATAAAAAAGAAGAAGACAGTCGCAATTTAGAAGAAATTAATAGAGATACTAAAAAAACACCAACAATTCTACCCTTTTTCTATGATATTAACGACATAGAAAATATAGCAGCAATATTAGTCGCAGATGAAATTATAATAAGGCAATTAAATAAAAATTTAAATGATAAAGGAAAAGTTTACATAGATATTTCAGCATCTAACATTATTAATAATTTTGATTTTTATGGAACAGAAATAGAAAAACAAAATGTAAAAAAATTTTTCGATAGCGGAGAATTTAAAAATTGCTTAGAAGAAATACAACAAGAAAAAGATTCATATTTTGATCAAATAATTAAAATAGCTGGACAAGTTATAAGATCTGTAGAAAGTAATTTAATAGAATATGAAAGATCAACAGAAGAAAAAATTAAAAAACTAAAACAACTCATAGAAAAAAAAGAAATAAACTTAAAAGAGTTTAATAGAATAAAAAATTCAAATGATATTTCGTATCTTGACGATGGAATGGTAATTACTAAAATATCTAAAGAAGAAAATATAGAACAAGAAAATCTTAATAATATAACCAATGAAATAAGAGAAAAATATATAGAATTAACAAATAAGATAAAAAATACGAATCCAGAAAATTTAGATGAAAAAACTAAAAAGTTATATAATGACATATTAGATATGAATATTAAATTAGAAACAAAAAATTTAGAAACATGTAAAAATTGTCTTAAAAAAATTACATCAATAAAAAACCAAAGCAGCGAATTAACAGCAAATATAGTTAAAAATATTTTACAAAATATTGACATAAAAAAATTTGATGAAGTAAACAACAATCAAAAATAATATTAAAAGACACTTTAGTTCAAAAATGTTCTAAAGTGTTTTTAATTTATATATTTTAATAATTAAGCACAATTTATTTTACTATAAATTTATAAATTTTATGTTATATAATTACTTTATTTAAATGAATTCTATTCTAAATTTTTTAGTGTTTAATATAAAAATAATTTGTGTTTTTATTATTAAGGTTAAAAATTATATATTTATTTCTGATTTTGAAACTTAATAATATTTTTTAAAAAACATTATAATCAAAATTATAATCTTAATAAATATTAAAACTAATTAAACAAAAAATATACATAAAATAAACAATAAATCATTTTAATATAACTATTTTCACTATAAATTAAAATTATTAATATTAAAATTTAAATTAAATTTATACAATAAACAAAAAACTTAGTAACATGTTGTTTTTAAATTTTTATAAACAGCTTCTTAATAAAACATTTTATATTTACCATGATATAAATATTTAAACATAAAACAAAATAAAAATTTTATTTCTAATTCAATTAAATTAATATATTTTAATATTAATATTGTTAATATAATAAATTAATAATATACTGCTTTTTTTATACACTAATTTCAGTTATCCTAAATAATATCATATTTTTAAATAATACTAAAAATAACATAACAAAAAATTATGTTTCATTTTTAACTTATTCTATTTAATATTTAATAAAATTTTTAATAATTTTTTTATATAAAACTTATAAAACTTAAAATTTATTAATATTAAACTAAACATAATCAAAATTATAATCTTAATAAATATTAAAACTAATTAAACAAAAAATATACATAAAATAAACAATAAATCATTTTAATATAAATATTTTCACTATAAATTTTATCTTTAATAATAATTGTATTTTTCAAAAAACTTAATAATATAATTTAAAAAATATTTAATAACAAAATCAAAAATTTTGACTTTGTTTATAATACACTTAAATAAATATATTTAAATTAAACACTATGATATATAAAATCAACTTATATTTTTTATTAAACAATTTCTTAATAAAATCTTTAATAACTATAATAACTAAACCCACAAAATAAAAATAATAGCATAATATTTTTTTAACAAAACTCAAATCAACAAACAATAAAAAAAATAACAAAAAATTTGTAATATTGTTTAACTTAATATCAAACTCATATTAAACATTTTTATTTCATAACACATATAAAAATTATTTTTTATTTTTTATATGTAAACTTTCTTTAAAAAAAAATTTATTATGTTCATTTCTTAAAACATTTCGTTTTATCTTTCCAGAAATAGTTTTAGGCAAAGCATCCATAAATTCAATAATTCTCGGATATTTATATGGCGCTGTTTTTTTCTTAACAAAATCTTTAAGCTCTTTTGAAAGTTCTTCTGAAGGTTTAAAATCCTTTGTTAAAACAACATTTGCTTTAACAAGTTGCCCTCTAACTTCATCAAAAACTCCAACAACCCCACATTCTAAAACTGCCGGATGCTCTATTAAAACACTCTCAACTTCAAAAGGCCCTATTCGATATCCACTAGATTTTATTATATCATCCTTCCTTCCAACATACCAAAAAAATCCATCTTCATCATAAAAAGCAACATCTCCAGTATGATATAACCCATCTCTTAATACATATTCATTTGCCATATCATCATTATAATATCCTATAAAAAGCCCCACAATTGGCTCATTTTCTTTTAATTTAATGCATATTTCCCCTTCTTTGTTAGCCCCAACTTCATTTCCATCTTCATCAACCAAAATAACATCATAAATAGGAGAAACTTTTCCTATAGATCCAACCTTATCTTTTGTTTCAACATCATTAAATAAAAGTGCTGTTGTTTCTGTTTGACCAAACCCAGCCATTATTTCAAGCCCTGTTATTTCTTTAAACTGCCGTATAATTTCCGGATTTAAAGCTTCCCCTGCTGTTGTCACATGCACAACAGAAGAAATATTACGATTAATAACTCCCTCTTTTATAAAAAATCTATAAACAGTTGGCGGTGCACAAAATGTTGTAACATTATATTTTTCTATAACATCTAACATCTTATCTGGATAGAATTTATCATAATCATAAACCATAACGGTTGCTCCAACAGCCCACTGACCGTAAATTTTTCCCCAGGCAGCTTTTCCCCATCCTGTGTCTGAAACAGTTAGATGTATCCCTCTTTTAAAAGCTTTTTGCCAATATTTTGCCGTCACTATATGTGCTAAAGGATATGAAAAAGAATGCTGAACTAATTTTGGAAGACCTGTAGTTCCAGACGTAAAATAACAAAGCATTTTATCTTCAACATTTGTTTTAATTCTTTCTAATGTTTTAGGATATTTTTCTATTTCTTTAAATATATCAACAGACCCTAAAACACTTCCACGAACAGAAAAAAGTTTAACATCGTTTTCAATTTCTGATAAAACGCTAGAAATTCTTTGAGGTAGATCTTGCTGATTTGTGAACACAATCGATTTAACATTAGCAAACTCAATTCTATATTTTAAATCCATGCTACTAAGCATATGTGTTGCTGGAATTGCAACTGCCCCTATTTTACATAAAGCATTTAAAACATACCAATATTCAAAGTTTCTTTTTAATATAACTAAAACAAAATCCCCATATTTTATTCCCTGAGAAATAAAAAAGTTAGCCACCCTATTAGACATTTCACTCATTTGTTTAAAGGTTATTTTTTTTTCGTTGTTGTAGTCATCACACCAAATCAACGCTAAATCATCTGGATAATTTTTCGCTATTTCATCTAAAATATCATAAGAAAAATTAAAATCATCTGTGCACTCAATAGAAACAGATTTTAATTTCCCTGCCTCATCGAATTGTTCTTTGAAAAATTTTCCATATATTTCTTCCATCAAAATTTACCTCCAAACAAACTTTAAATTTTTATTTTAATTAATTTATTATTACAATAAATAAAAGATAGCAAGAATCTACATATACCAATTTCTATTTTTTATATGCACAATTTTAAGAAAAATTGAATATTTTTTATTTTTTTAACTAAATAAATTTTCATTTTAATAAATTAAAATTGCTTATTTAAAATATCTAAAAAATTTTTAGATATTCATTACATTTAATAATAACCACACCTTTATATATTTTATTAAATTAAAATTTATTCCTTAAGTTTTCATCTAACAAAAATGATGCATTACAAAAAGTTTTTTTAATTATCTTTATTCAAAAAAAGCATCATGAATTGAATTAATTGCCATTGAGCTATCTTTTTTGTCTATTAAGACAGAAATTTTTATCTCACTTGTGGAAATCATGTGTATATTTATGTTTGCATTATAAAGCGCTTCAAAAAATTTAGCTGCAACTCCAGGGTTCATCTGCATTCCAGCTCCAACAATTGAAACCTTAGAAACACTATCAGAAACCTTTATATCTTCAATTTGCAATCTTTCTTGATTTTCTTTTAAAATTTTTGTTGCAAGCTCCATGCTATCAAGTGGAACAGTAAAACTAATGTCTTTTTTGCTTTTACTTCCATAGGACTGAACTATTAAATCAACGTTAATTCCGTTTTTTCCCATTAATGAAAATATATGATATGCATATCCAGATTCATCCGGAACATTAATTAGTGCTATTCTTGCTGTGTAGTCATCTTTTGTAACCCCTCGTATTAATAATTTTTCCACATTAACCCTCTCCTTTACTTTTGTTCCTTTAACATTTTTAAAACTAGACAAAACTTCTAAGTCAACGTTATATCTTTTTGCCATTTCAACAGATCTATTATGTAGAACCTGTGCTCCAAGCGTTGCAAGCTCTAACATTTCATCATAACTAATTTCTTCTAACTTTTTAGAATTTTTAACAAGATTTGGGTCTGCTGTATATACTCCATCAACATCTGTGTATATCTGACACAAATCTGCATGCAAAGCAGCAGCAATAGCAACAGCACTTGTATCAGACCCTCCTCTTCCTAAAGTTGTTATATCAAAAAGTCTATCAATTCCCTGAAAACCTGCCACAATAACTATTTTATTCATCTCTAATTCACTTTTTAGTCTTGTTGTGTCAATTTTAATAATACGTGCATTAGTGTGATTTGACTTTGTTTTAAACCCAGCCTGCCAACCAGTTAAAGATATAACAGAAAATCCTCTTTTTTCTATTGCCATAGCTAAAAGAGAAATCGTTATTTGTTCTCCAGTAGACAACAAAACATCCATCTCTCTTTTAGAAGGATTTTTATTAATTTCTTTTGCTTTTTCAATTAAAATATCTGTGGTATCTCCCTGGGCAGAAACAACAACAACAACATCATTTCCATTTTTTTTTGCAGAAGTTACTATATCTGCAACATTTTCAACCTTTTTAGCATCAGCAACAGAGCTTCCACCAAACTTTTGAACTATTAAGCTCATAAAAAACATTCCTCCAAATTAATCTTTATAACTTTTATTCTATGTTATTCTTCCAACAACACCTTTATTATCTATATCTAATTTTAAAACACGCCAATTTGTCATATTTTTTTCTTTTAATTTTAAACTAATATTTTTTTCAAAAAAACGATTAGATCTATCACAAATTGCCACAATACTAGGCCCTGCTCCACTTAAATATACCGCACAAGCTCCTAAACCATATGAAAGTTTAAAAATATCTTCTGCACCTTCAATATATTTTAACCTATAATCTTGGTGAAGCTTGTCTTTTACTGCAACGTTTAAATTATAGAATTTGCCTTTTAAAATTGAAGAAACCAACAAAGAAGCACGAGATATGTTGTAAACAGCATCTTTTAAAGGAACCTGTTCTCTTAAAACCTTTCTAGACTTTGCTGTTGATAGCTTAAAATTTGGAACCAAAAAAACAAATTTCAAACCAGGGCTAATATTGTTTTTAACATAAAAAACCCTACCTTCATCAATTGCACTTGCAACAAACCCCCCTAAAATACAAGGTGCAACATTATCGGGATGGCCTTCTATTTTTGCCGCTATTTTTAAAAGCTCCTTTTTATTTAAAACATTTCCTAAAAGCGCATTAGCACCAAAAAGTCCGGCAACAATACAACAAGAACTACTACCAAGACCTCTTGCCATTGGAATATTATTTTTTTGCAAAATTTTAATGGGTTTAATTTTTTTTTCACCACAAATTTTGAACAAATACATTGCTGATTTATATATTAAATTTTCTTTTGTGGTTGGAATATGAACCCTATCTAAACTTTTAATTTGAGGCTCATTAGCCCAATCAAAATAAACGTAGTTATATAGAGAAACTGCCAACCCTAAACTATCAAACCCAGCTCCAATATTCGCACTTGTTGCTGGAACCTTAACACTAACCATATTCAAAACCTCTCATTTTTAACTTAATAATCTTTAAACAAAATTTTAAATTCTACTTTTTATTTTAATTTTACACTAATTTAAAATTCTTCATAAACATCTCTTACTATAAAATTTAACATTTTTAATTTTAAAATTTTCATCTACTATTTTAAAATATTTTTTAAGTTTTATTTTAATTTAATAATCTAACCAATTTAAAATTCTTTCTAAATCTAAAACTTATTAATCTAAACTTTCAAAATAAATTACATAATAATTCCAAATATCTTTTATTTTTTAATAAAAATTCTAACCCCAAACCATATTCAAAACCTCTCATTTTTAACCTAATAATCTTTAGACAAAATTTCAAAATATGCTTTCATCTCAATTCCACTTTCATTTAAAATTTTTTCTAAATCTAAAACTTCTTTTTTGAGTATGCCACATACTATTAAAGCTAATTCATCTTCCTTTTTCCCTTCCCTATCTAAATATTCAATATCTCTAACACATTTCACATCTTTATCCATAATTTTAAAATTAAGTGCAAAATAATCTTTAATAACCTTTTTTGCTTTATCTAAATCTTTTGCTTTAAGCCTTATGTAAAACTTTCTTCTTTCTTCTTCATAACTTAAAGATGTGAAATGATCATCTCTTTCTAAAACTGGTGAAATATTTCTAAAATTATTTTTAACAATAAACGCTATATCCGACCAAACCGCACCTGCAGTTGGAAATCTTCCTGCCCCTTCTCCAGTAAACATAACATTCCCATTAACAACAACTCCATTTAAAACTCCATCAATTGAATAAAGCCTATGCGTTCTTTCTAAAAAACAAGGCCGAACTTCAATATTTTCAATGAAATTATATGAAAATTCAACCGTTGCAACCAATTTTAAAACCATATCAACAGATCTACCATATAAAATGTCTATTAAATTTATGTCTTTTATTCCTTTAACACTAACTTTTTTAAAAGGAACATATTTTAGATATGCTAACTCTGCTAATATACAAATTTTTCTTGCTGAATCAATTCCATTTATGTCATCAGATGGATCTTTTTCTGCATAACCCAATTCCTGAGCTAACTTTAACGCTTCTTCAAAAGAAATCTTTTCTTGCGCCATCTTTGTTAAAATAAAATTTGTTGTTCCATTTAAAATCCCTTCAATTGAATCTATACCACTAGAAACAAAATAAAATTGCAATGGTTTAACAATAGGCATTCCACCTCCAACGCTTGCTTCAAATAAAAAACTAACACCATTATCTTTTGCTATTTTTAAAAGTTCTTCCCCTTTTTCACAAACAAGCTCTTTATTTGAAGTAACAACACTTTTTTTCTTTTCTAACAATTTTTTAACGAATTCATAAGCAGGATTAAGTCCACCCATAGTTTCAACAACAATTGAAATTTCATCATCATTTAAAATTTCATCAAAATCTTTAACAAAAAGATTAGAATAAGACAAATTTTTAAATTCTTTTATATCTAAAATTTTTTTTAAAATTATTTCTTCTCCTATCTTTCTTTTAATTAAATCTTTGTTTTCAAATTTTCTTCTAAACAATTCTGTTTTTGAAAAAAGGCCCTGCGCAACACCAGAACCAACAACACCATGCCCTAAAATAGCAATTTTAACCATTTAAACCCTCCAACTAATTTAAACAACCATTAATTTGATTTTAAAATATAGCCTATTTATATGTATCAAATTAATAACTTTTAACCATAAAATTATAGCAAAATACAACATATTTTGCAACCAGTTAAACAATAAAAAAAAATAATAAAATTTCAGTTTATATAACTAAATTAATGTGAAATATAATATCATATTTTAATAAAACAATCAAGTTATTTTAAAAATAAAAAACTAGCTTTGTAAAAAATACAAAACTAGTTAAATTAAATTTTAAATACTATTTAAATTCCAAATACATCTCCATATATCCACTTTCTGAAAAATTTAATCCTTCATAAAATCTTCTAGCATGAACATTACTTTTTGTAACTTCTAATTTTATGATTTTTGCTTTATTTCTATATTCTTTCACGAGCCAAGTCATAAAATAACTACCAACACCTTTTTTTCTTGCTGGTTCTTTAATAAATAAATCTTCAAGCCAAATACATTGAGATGCTTTACTTGTGCTATATGAAAACGATAAAAATGCATACCCTAAAACCATTTCTTTATATTCAAGAATTAAACATCTAATTGATTTAGAATCACTAATTGCATTATTAAAATTTAAAATTGCAATTTCTTCATCATAATCAGTTGTAGTAGCATTACTATCATAAAGCTCTTTATTCATATTTAAATATTCATCTCTGTCGTTAACCGTAATATCTCGTATATTTAATAAATCTGCCAAATATATTCACTCCAAATATTTTTATTCTTGAGTTAAAAAAGCATGTATAGCACGATAGTTTTCAAAAACATCAACCTTAGAAGAAATTTCATAAGGAGAGTGCATAGAAAGCAAAGCAACTCCAACATCAACAACATCCATATTAAGTTTTGCAACAAACATAGCAACAGTTCCTCCGCCTCCTATGTCTACTCTTCCAAGCTCCCCTATCTGCCAAGAAATTTCTTTTTTATCTAATAGTCTAGTAACCTTATCAACAAATTCTGCAGATGCATCCGAAGCAGAAGATTTTCCACCTCTTCCAGTATATTTTGTTATTATTGTTCCATATCCAAAATGTGCACAGTTTTTGTCTTCAAAAACTTCTTTATAGTTAGGATCATAAGCAGCACCAACATCAGCAGACATACATTCAGAATTAGATAGAATTGTGTGTCCACTAACTCCAAACATCTCTCCTAAATCATTTATGAAATATTCGAAAAAATTAGACTCCATTCCAGTGTTACCACAACTTCCAATTTCTTCTTTATCTGCAAGCATAGTAACCGCTGTGTAAGTTGGTGTGCTATTGCAATCTAGAATTGCTCTTAAAGAATTATATGCACAAACTCTATCATCCTGCCCATATGCTCCAATTAAACTGCCATCAAACCCTATGTCTCTTGCTTTAAATGCTGGAACAACTTCAAATTCAGCAGACAAGAAATCTCTTTCTGTTATTCCATATTTTTCGTTAAGAATTTTCAAAACATTTAATTTAACCATATCAGCTTCTTTGCTTTTTTTAAATGGACAAGACCCAACAATTATGTTTAAACTTTCTGGATCTATAAACTCTCTAACACTTTTTTTATATTGTTTTTCTGCAAGATGTGGCAAAAGATCACTAATACAAAAAACGGGGTCTTTTTCATCTTCTCCTATGCAAACATCAACCTTTTCTCCATTGGCTTTAAAAACCACACCATATAAAGAAAGAGGGATGGTTGTCCATTGATATTTTTTAATTCCACCATAATAGTGAGTTTTAAAATAACCTATTTCATCTTCTTCAAAAACAGGATTTGGTTTTAAATCTAGCCTTGGAGAATCTATATGTGCTATTGCTAGTTTAACCCCTTCTTCAATTGGTTTATTTCCAAAAACCAATAAAACAACATTTTTGTCTCTATTAACATAATAGGCTCTATCCCCTGGATTATATTTTTTGTCTTTAGAAAACAGTTCAAATCCTTTTTCTTTTGCCAACATTTGTGCATATTCACATGCTTTTCTTTCGGTTTTGCAACTATTTAAAAATTCTTTATATTGCTCACAATATTCCTTTGCTTTTTTTAATAACTCATCCGATAATTTTAAATTAACATTTTCTCTTTTATAAAATAATTTTTCTTTTAATTCTTTAATTTCTTTTATTTCTTTTTCTTTATTATCCTGCATTTTAAAAACTCCCCTTTTTAAATATCCAAAATTTTTTTCAATATGCTCTTTATTTTAACTATATTAAAACAAATATGCAATATATTTGTGATTTTTTTATTCAAAATATATATATGTTTTTTTCACTTTTTTTGTTAATTACACTGAATTTTTAAATAATTATTTACTACATTATATCATATACATCTCACAAAATAATAATTAAAATATATTAAAAAATGTTAAAAATTATTCATCAAAATGCATAAAAAATATGAATTAAAAAATAATATAATATAATATTTATAAAATAAACACTATGTTTATTATGTTTTTTAAAATGTATTTGAACATAATTTACATATAAAATATAGAAAATATAAAAATAAAAATTTAAAACTAATTAAAAAAATTCATTAAAATATAAATCTAACACTAACCTTTATACTAAAATTTTAATAAACTTAATTTTTTTAACTATTTAATAACTCCAAAAATTTTAAAAATATAAATTAAAATTTACTTAAGAAAAATTTTTAATATTTTTTGCATTTCTCGTTCAAAAAAACTAATATCACCATCATTAACAAAAAAAACATCCGAATTTTTAATATAAAATTCATCATCAGGTTGGCAACTAAATCTTTTTAACGCAATTTCTTTTAAGATGTTATCTCTTTTAACAACTCTATTTAACCTTTTTTCTTTTTTAGCAATAACAGAAACAGTTTTGTCACAAAATAAATTTGCTCTACTTTCAAATAAAGTTGGCGCGTCTATCACAATATTTCTCCCTTTATTTTTTTTTATTTCATTATCTAAAATTTTTAGAACAAATCTATTACAAATTAAAGCTAATTTTTCTAAATCTTCTTTATTAGAAAAAACATGTTCAGATAATTTTTTTTTATTTAAAACTCCATCCAAAAAAACAAAAGGAAACTCTTTTTTAACTTCTTCAATAAAAGTTTCGTTTTTTTTATATAGCGAATCAACAATTAAATCTGCATCTAAAATAACAAAACCATTCTTTTTTAGAAAAAAACTAAAAGTAGATTTACCAGCTCCAGAAGGCCCTGTAACCCCAATAATCATATTGTTTCTCCCTTGATTTAAAAAAATATTCTATAACAAAAATATACAGATAAAATTTAAAAATAACAAATTAAAATATTCTACTTTTCTAACTCTAAATATTTCTAACCTTTTAACAAACAATTAATTTTTTTATTAATAAATTAAAACTTAAACTAATTTAATATTCTAACTTTTTGATATTTATTTTAATTATAATATACTTTATTAAAATATTTTATATTTTTATAAATAAATTAAATTCTAAAAAAAATATAACCTAAAATCATATTTAACTAATTATTATAAATAAAAATAAATTTAAAAATAACAAATTAAAAATTAAACTAATTCAACATTTTAAATCTATCAATATTTATTTTAACAAAAACTATATTTAACATAAATTATTTTAAATAAAAGTAAAATTTAAAATATTTATTATTTTAATAACTTTAAATTTATCTTATCATTTCAGATAAATAATTTATTTTTATATTAAAATATCACCAAAGATTTTTTGAATTAAAGTTATATTAAAACTTATTTTAACAATTTATATAACATAATATTATAAAACACTTTCAATTTTTAAAATATTCTAAAATATAAATATAACTACAATTTGATTTTTACAGTCAATATATAACACAAATAATATAGCATTTGAATTTCTAATCAAATTAATTTTTATTACATAATTTAACTTATAATAATCAAAATCATAAATCATAACATTATTTTATTTTTCTAATTCTAAACATATTAACCTTTCTCAACTAAATAATTAATTTCTTTATTAATTAAATTAAAAACTTAAACTAAATTAACATTTTAAACCTATTAATATTTATTTTAACAAAAATCTGCTTTATTAAAATATTTTATATTTTTACAAATAAATTATATCCTAAAAATCAATACAAACCTAAAATCATATTTAACTAATTATTTTTCCTTTAAATTTAAATATCTTCAACCTTTTAACAAATAATTAATTTCTTTAGAATATAAAAATATCACAAATTAAAATTTTAACTAATAAAAATTATATATTTTAGTTATTTTAAATTTATTTTTATAAATAAATATATTCCTAAAAACTATTTTATTTTTAAAATATTCTTTACTCTAAATATAATTGCAATAATAAAATTTAAATTAACTAATTTTATTAAATCTAAAACAAAAATTTATTTCCCAGAAAATAATAAACTAAAATTAAATAGAACATTCAATAACAATTTTCATAATAATTAACAAAATCTTAAATATTTTAAATCTAATTTTATTTCAAAATTTCTTTTTTAAAATACAATTTGAATTTTATAACTAAAAATAATCATAAACTTTTTATATAACAGAAAATATCTCCTCTTCTTTTATAGCGCCATGCCGCAAAATTTTTAATTCATCATTTTCAATAGAAACAATAGTAGACTCTATTTTATGTTCACTCTCTCCACCATCAACTATATATTTAACCTTTCCACTCAACTCTTCATAAACATCCTTTGCATTTATTTTACTTTTATTTCTAGATATATTAGCAGAAGGAACAACTAAAGGCCCACCAAATAAACTAGTTATTTTTTTTAATATTTCATTTGACGAAAAACGAATAGCAACAGTTTTTTTTCCAGCTGTGACTAAATTTGAAACTAAAGACTTTTTTTCAACAACAATGGTTAAAGGCCCTGGCCAAAATTTTTCTCTTAACTTTTTAAACATTTTAGATTCATAATCTGTTAAACTAAAAAGCATTTTAAAATCACTAATATTGCAACTAAGCGCTTTTTCTTTTTCTCTTTTTTTTATTTTGAATATATCTTCAACAGCTTTATCACAAAAAACATCAGCAACCAAACCATAAACAGTCTCGGTTGGAACAGCTAAAACTTCCCCTTGTTTTAAAATTTCAACAGCTTTTAAAATATTTTCTTTAGTTGGCTTTAAAATTTTTGTTTCCATTTAAATAGATCCTTCAGAAGAAAGTTTTAAAGCTTGATCTGCCAAAATTAATGCGTCAATAATTTCATCTAAATCACCATTCATTATGTTTTCTATTGAATATAAACTAAGCCCTATTCTATGATCTGTAACCCTTCTTTGTGGAAAATTATATGTTCTAATTCGTTCAGAACGATCACCAGTTCCAACCTGCATTTTTCTTTCATTTGCTATTTCTGCTTGTGCTTTTCTTTGCGCTTCTTGATATAGTTTACTTCTTAAAATTTTCATGGCCTTTTCTTTGTTTTTAAACTGACTCCGCTCATCCTGACATTCAACAACCAATCCCGTTGGAATATATGTTAGCCTAATTGCAGACTCTGTTTTGTTAATATGTTGCCCTCCTGCACCACTTGCTCTGAATGTGTCCACCTGAATATCACTCGGATTTAAATCAAACTCAACTTCTTTTGCTTCCGGTAAAACAGCAACAGTAACTGTTGATGTATGTATTCTTCCTTGTGATTCTGTTTCTGGAACCCTTTGAACACGATGCACACCACTTTCAAATTTGAATTTTGAATATGCACCATGCCCCTTCACCTCAAAGCTAATTTCTTTAAAACCACCAATTCCAGTTTCATTAGCATTTAAAAGCTCTGTTTTAAAACCCTTTTTTTCAGCATACATATTATACATTCTATATAAATCCCCAGAAAACAAAGCAGCTTCTTCTCCTCCTGCTCCTCCTCTGATTTCAATAATAACATTTCTTTCATCGTTTGGGTCTTTTGGAAGCAACAAAATCTTTAATTCATTAGAAATTTCCTCCATTTTAACTTCGCTGTCTTCTAGTTGTTGCTTAACCATTTCTTTAAAATCTTTATCTAGCCCTCCGTCTTTTAGGAGCTCTTTTGCTTCTTGCATTTCATTTTTTGCTTTTTCATATTCTTTATAGCAATCCACAATAGGAGTTAAATTTTTGATTTCTTTCATAAGTTCTTTATATTTATTTTGGTCTGAAATAACTTCTGGTTTAACAACTTCTTCATTAATTTTATCAAATCTTTTTTTAGCATCATCTAACTTTTCAAACATATCAGCCATCGCAATAAAATCCTTTCAAATGTTTATTTTTATGAGCAATATAAACCTATTTTTAACTCTAAACATCTTTTTATTATTATATTATTTTTTAGCTTTTTTTGCAAGAATTTTTATTTAAAGTTATATAACCTGTTTAAAGAACAAAACTAATATGTTTAATATTAAAGTGAATCCACCATTTTTTATTATTTAACCCCAACTTATAAATAAAAAATTTTAAGATATATAAAATGCTTTTGTTTATAGTGTCAAAATCTAATAAACTTTAATATTATTTTTATTTGAATTTTTTGAGTAATAATCACCAAATTACTAATAAAATTAATTATATAAACATATTTCAAATATTCTTAATAATTAAAATATTTATATAACTCAAAATCTTTTTTATTTCATAAAATTTTAGACCATATTAAATATTTTTTTATATGACATTAACTAATAAATTTATAAATTATTTTTTAATAATAATCATAATATCTCTAAATTAATTTAATCAGTCATTTAAATAAAATCATAACAATCTAATACTTAAAAATATATAAATATTTTAATAATCGAATCTATCAAACCTATAAATAAAAAATTTTAAGCTATATCAGTTTACTATGTTAACTAATAAATTTATAAATTCACTATATTTTATTATTAAAAACAATAAAACAATCTAATATTAAATAACAAAAATATTGACAAAATTTTTAATAACATATATAATGAAAAAATTGGTAGTATTTAAAATGAACGCAAATGCAGAATTAATAAAAGATTTAGAAGAATTGGTTTTTGGATTAAACAGCCAAATTTTAGCTTGTGCAATTCAATGCAAAATATTTAAAGATAAAGGATTTTTAAAGCTAGAAGAAAGATATAAAGCTCATCTAAAAGAAGAACAAGAATATTTAGAAAAAACAATAGAAAAAATGATAGATTTTGGTGGAAAAATAAATTTAAATAATATAAACAATAAGGAAGAGTTAAAAATTTTTGAAAACCTAATAGAATATTTAAAAAATTAACTTAAAGTTTCAGAAGATGGCTTAGCTTGGTTAAAAAAAGTTATTAAAAAAGCAGAAGATAAAATTTCTACATATGATTTTTTAGTTAAATATTACAAAGACGAAGAAGAAGATTTAAACTGGACAAAATCTCAATTAGAATTAATAAAACTAGTTGGAGAGCAAAATTGGTTGATGAAAAATATTTAGTTAGTACAATTTAAACCTCCTTATGATGAATTTAAGAAGGGGTTTAATTATGTATAAAACTGTGAAATTAGTCGAAAATTAATGTTTTTTACTAGCAATTCTCGAATAATCTTTTGTTGCATCTACCTTGCGATTTATTATTCCTAACTTATTAGTAATTTTGTGAAATTCTTCACGATTTTCTTTCTGATAATCATGTAAAATTTTTAGAATTTCTTCATTACTAACATTTTTATCAAATTTATTTTGACTATCGCCTACTAATTTATTAAAATTCTCATTAAGTGATTTTCTATCCTTTTTTTTACTATCTGACTTATTGTTTTCCTTCTCATTCAATAAACTTAAGACATAGTATTCAACATCCTTAAATTCAAGTAAATTAGCCTCTAATTTAAGTAAGTTCTCTAATTTAAATAAATTTAAAAATTTTTTTAATTTCAATTTTTCTTCACCTCCTTTACTATTAGTATAATATAAGTTTAACACTCGAAAAATGTTAAACAACAGCGAAAGTTTGAATTTTTGTCTGAAAATTTTATCATAAAATATCAAATTTTTTAGATTTATGTTTATGAACTTATTTAAAAAATTAAAAAATTCATATTTTTAATCTCCATCTCCTTTTTTGAAAAACTTTTTTGTTTTAAATTTTCGGTATATCATACAAATTTTCCCATAATTTTTTATTATTGTTTAAATTTCTTGTTTAAAACCCACAATAACATAATAATTTTTAGCTTTTCAAAATACAATGAGTATTTTAAATTTTTCGTCTAAATTTAAAAAAATTTTTATAACAATTTTCATCATAAAAAGTCAAATTCGTTAAATTTATAGATATAGTAAATTTTTTCACAGCAATAATCTCTATTTTAATCTTTACTTAAAACCGTTATAGTTACGGCCGCATAAAAAACTACTAATATTTTTATTTTCATAAATTCAATATAACCTAACAAAAGTAAAATTAACTATTTTATTTAAATACATACAGTTAAAATTAAAAATAATGTTTTGGTAAAATATAAAAAAAGATAAGCCTGCATATGAAAAAAATTTAAAATTGTAAACAAATTTATATTAATAATTAATTAAACTATATATTTTAATAACCACCCAAAACTTCAACAAACTTCTAAAATTAAAACACAAAAAAATTTGACATTTCTCAACTAATGTAATATAATTTGAGTGTTAATTTTTGCGCCAGTAGATCAATTGGATAGATCGTTTGGCTACGGACCAAAAGGCTGGGGGTTCGAATCCTCTCTGGCGTACCATATCTAAAACTCTAAAGAATTTCGTCTTTTAGGGTTATTTTTTTTGCATCTAAATATTCTAAATATGTTCCTTTTGTGTTAAACTCCAAAGAATAACATAAGAGTTTTAAATTTTCTTTAACCTTGCTGCCATATTTAAAATCCCCAACAATCGGGTGGTTAATAGATGCCATATGTGCTCGTATTTGGTGTGACCTTCCTGTATGTAAAATAACCTTTAATTTTGCTGTTTTTAAAAGCTGCTTAACAACTAAATATTCGGTTATAACCTTCTTTGAAAACATGCTTTTATTTTTAGATATCTTAACCTTATTTTTTATGTGATCTTTACTCCAATATCCAACCAAAACCTCTCTTTTTTTTTGCATCTTTCCTTCAACAATGCAAAGATATGTTTTTTTAATGTTGCCATTTTTCATTAGCTCATTTAAAGTTATTAAAGCTTTTCTGTTTTTTCCAGCAATAACTAAACCTTTTGTGTTTGTGTCTAGCCTTGTGCAAAATGCCGGCTTAAAACTATTTTCTTTTTCAGCGATATATTCTTTTTTTTCGGTTAGATATTTAATAACCAAATCTATTAAACTATCTTTTTTTTTGCTATTTGGCTGGGTTTTAATTCCTCCTTCTTTGTTAACAACCAAAATATTTTCATCCTCATAAACAACATCCAACCTAAAATTTTTTAAATTTAAAAATAAGTCTTCTTTTTTTTCTTCAAAGAAAGAATCTAAAAAATAAACTTCAACAATATCTCCTTTTTTTAATATTTGGTTATGAATAGACTTTTT
>CACXZI010000004.1 GCA_902772105.1 Oscillospiraceae bacterium
AACATTATTAATAATATATCTTAACAAAACTTCTAAAATATATAATCATTATAACAAAATAAAACCAACATCTACTTTTGAAATGAAACATATTAAAAATACTTAATACATTAAACTTTTATTCCAATTAAACGACAATTTTTTTAAAAACGTCATTATTTAACCTGTTTTTTTATAATTTATAAAAAAATTTTCAAACTTTTCAAAATATATCTAAACAAAAAATATTTGTCTTTAATAAATTTTTTAAAATAACATTATTAATAATATATCTTAACAAAACTTCTAAAATATATAATCATTATAACAAAATAAAACCTTCAATTAAACGACAAATTTTTTAAAAACGTCATTATTTAACCTGTTTTTTTATAATTTATAAAAAAATTTTCAAACTTTTCAAAATATATCCTAAACAAAAAATATTTAACTAAACTATCTAAAACTTCTTAAATTTAACAAAACAAATAGCTTTTCTTTTAATATAAAATTTCTCTCACACATATTTTAACATTCAAGTAACGTTTTTTTTCATCTTTATTATTAAAAATTTCTTTAATTTTTGCATAAAGGTCTTCCACTTTATTTTTTCTTTTAACAAAACTTTTTTAATCTTTTCAATAGTTTGTTTAAAATTTTCTTCATTTAATTCAACATTTTTAAAGTTTGTTTTAGCAAAAATATTTTGTAATTTCCTAAAATTTTCTTCACCACGAATTGTTAAAATATTGTTACCATATAATTTTAAATTATTTGCACCTTTAAATTCATCAAACAATTCATCAATAATCTCTTCACTTAATAAACCATTTATATAAAACCCTTAAAAATATTTATTTTAAATTCACTAAATCCTTTCATGAGTTCTTAAATTAAATAAAGTTTTTTCAACATTTAAAGCATTATTTATTCCAACAACATTTTCATATTTAACACTTTCAATTTCATTCAAAGAACGTTTCGCACCTTCAAGAAATTTTTCTAAATTTTGTATCACAATTTCAAATTGATGCTTTCTTTCTTCTGTTAAACTCATCTCATTTTTCAAATTTTTCAAAATATTTTCATTATAATCTATGTTATTTAAAAGCTCTTTATATTCCAAACTATTAATGCTATATGATTTTATTTCCTTTTTAAAATGTTTTAAATTTTTTTCAACATTTTTTATATCAAGCTCAACTAAAGCCAAATCTCCTCTTTCAAAAGCATTTTTATATGCATTTAATCTATTTTCAATTTTTCTAATAGACTTTTCCTGCACATATTTTTTTATTTCTTCCATTGCGCTACAAAACATCTCATTTGTTATTTCAATTTCTTTAAAATTAGTTTTTTCAATAGCTTTTTTAAGTTTTTTAACCTCCCTAAAACTTTTGAAAAAGAAATCTACTTCTGATTTTAACTTTAAATCTTGTGCATATACATCAAAAATTCCAAACAAAATTTGTTCTTTAGTTTCTCCATTTAATAAATCATTTTCTTCTAAAAATTTATTTAAAACTATATATAACCCCACTGCATCAATAGCATTTGTCGAATTATTATATTTAATAACGCCATCTTTCTCTCTTTTTTGCATTCCTCTTCCACAAATATCATATTCCATTGCAACATAAAAACTTTCAGATTTTAAATGCTTGTTTAAATCATAATTTTTTTCATTTTCATTAACAACATTTTTTCTAATCATAGCACTAGCACTAAATTCAAAAGAAAAAAATAAACCTACGCTTAAAAATACCACCAAAAATTTTTTACTCAACTTCATAAAAACCACCACCATAAAAACAATAATTTTATCATTTTTATGTGATTACTTTTATTTATATACTAATTTTTATTTATTTTAAAAACAAACTAAATTTTCTTCTTAATTCACAATATCTTCTAATTTTATCTCATCAATTTTTTTAAATAAACTATCACATTTTATTTTAAAATCATCTATCATGTCAAAATTTTTAACAATAAGATATTTAAAATCATTATAATCTTTCCAAAATGCAGATTTTTTCATTTTAACTATTTTATTATCTTTAAATTCAGGTTTTTCTAATTTTTGTTTCAAAAGTTCTAATTTTTTAATATCATTACTATTACACTTTATAGAACGTTCTAATCTTTTAATTCTTTTCTCAGAAATATTATTATTATTTAAACTTTTTTTAAAACTTTCAATATTATCCTCACACCTTCCAATTCTAGTATTTATATAATAATCTATAAGATCATTTTCACCTTTTTCTAAAATTTTTCTTTCTTTATTCACTCCCCATGATTCCTCCATATTTTTCATATCTGCCTCAACATATTCTTTTATATAATTTTTAAATTCTAATAACTCATCTTCACTTACTTTAAATTTTCCTAAACCATTATTATTAATTTCTTTTTGAAATTTATCAACATCATCTTCATACCTAAAAATTAAATTTAATTCATCAACACTTTTTTCTTCATCTGAAAGAATAAATCTAGAAATATTATTAATAAGCTGATCTTTCAAATTATCTTTATAATATAATTCACATCTTTTTAATAAATTCTTAAATGCAAAGAAAATATTAACATAATATTTAACCTTATCAAGATTGTTATTTTTATTAAGGGTTAAAGAAACCCCATAACTCGTTAAAACTTTTTGATCTATTTCTTTCTTACCTTTACTATCTATTGAATGACATCCTTTGTCATTAACATCACTCAACATAGCACTAGCAGAAACACTAAAAGTTAAAAATAACCCTAAACTTAAAAAAATCCCCATAAACTTTTTATTAAATTTCACTTCAATCAACCCTTTTTTAAATTTTATATTAATATTTTACAGAAAAATATTACTAAAGTAAAGCATAATTTAACAAAAAAATTTATTATTTTACTTTTTATTACTTAATTTTACATTTTTTTAAACTAAACAAAAGCCAACACTGCCTTTTTAAACAATGTTGGCTTTTTACAATTAAAACTTCTTTTTTAAATTCTTTTTCCAGTTTTCAAATCTATTAAAGTTTTTGAAACCACTAAATCTTTGCTTAAATTTTTAATATCATTAAACTTAACTTTTTCAATATCTTTTAACTTCCTTTTATTATCTTCTATAAAACCTTCACCATTTCTAATAAACTGTTTCTCCGCCTCTTTTGTCTCCTTAGAAACTTTTTTATTTATTTCTTTCTTAGCTTTTTTCAAATCGTTATTTAAATTTTCTAATTTCTTCTTACCTTCTTTTAATTCTTCTCCCTCAAGTTTTTCTAGCAAAATTTCTTGTTCTTTAATGTCTTTTTTAATCCTATTTATAAAACCTTTTCTCAAAGCTTTATCTCCGCCTTTTAAATATTCTTTAGATTCTCTAACTTCATCAATCGCATCTTCAACATTTTTGCCCCTAACATCTTTCATATCTTTTATAGCTTTTTTTAACATATCTTCAGTTATCTTAATATCCTTAAAATTTGTTTTCTTAACTGCATCTTTTAATTTTTCAACGACCTCAACATTTAAATCATAAAACGAAATTTCTGTTGTTAGTTTAATTCCATCTTTGTTTAAAAAAACTTCATCTATTAACTTTTTCTTTATATCATCATTCCACAAGCCATTTTTTTCAAAAGCTTCTTTTAAAACTATATATAAAAAAACTCCTTCTTTTTCGGTTGTTTTATTTTTTTTATTTTCAATATATCTATCTGGCCCATTTTTTGAACCCTCTTTTCTTTTTTGCATATTCTTTCCATCTATAACAAATTCAATTGCAACGTTGTTCACAACGCCATTTTTTAAATTTTCTGCACTAACAGAAATAAGAGAAAACATCATACCTAAAGTTAAAAACATTCCCAAAAATTTCTTATTCAACTTCATATTAAACCCTCCATTTTTAATCTTTACATATAATATTTTCTCATTAATTTTCAAAAAGTCAAGTTACAATTTATGAACAAATTAGCAACAAATATACTACAAAATAAACATCTTTGTAACTTTTTTGTAATATTTTTCTACAACCAAAAATCTTCCTTTTTTTAACATTTTACCTAAATTATTTTTAGTTTTTTTATAACAATTTTTAAATCAAACATTTTATTTTCTTTTAGCATTAAACCCAATAGTTAAACATCACAAATTAGTCCCACAAAAATTCATTTTTGCTTTTGGATCTACCAAACACAATAAATTTTCAAGTTTTAATTCATCTTCTTCCTTTAAACCACCCAAACTTTCTTTAGTAATATCTTTTAAATCTTCATTAAAAGTTATATTTTCACTAATTTTTTTAATTTCATCAAAATTAATATTTTCAATATTACTTAAATTATTTTTAAGGTTTACAATCATTTTTTTAACATTTTTTATGTTTTCTTCATTCAGTAGATTTTCAATAGTTTCTTTAAAAACAAAAGAATTCTCTTTAACACGTTCTCTTAAAATTTCCACATCTTTCCCTTTATTTTTCATATTAATATCAAAAATTTTCATACCAACTTCTTTATATTGCGCATCACTTATTTCATTTCCACCAACATATTTTTTCAAAATATCTTCAAGTTCTATCAAGCCATCTAAAAAACTTTTTAAATTAGTTTTAATATTTTTCAAATCTTTATTAAAACCAGATTCTGTTATTTTAATTTCGTTTACTTTTCCACTTTTCAAATTTCTAACAAACTTTTCAAAATGAGCATCCAATTTCTTATTTCCTTTAAAAAACTCAAAAGAAAAATCTTTTAATTTTTCATTTAGATTTTCAATATTCATAGCTTTAATTCTATTCATAACCATAAAAAATAACAAAGACTTCTCACCAAGGCCAAGTTTTTCTAGGTTATATTTCCTTAAAATTTCATTAAACCTACAATAAAAAGCAACAAAAACCTTTGTAACATCTGAAGGATTTAATTTATCAGCAGAGTTTTTAAAATCTGCAGAAAAACAAAATCTTCTAACAGGGTTTGTTTTAATTTCTCCAAACTCTTCTTTTTGAGTTTTAACTTCACCTTTGCTTTTTGCACCACAAACAACACCAAAAGCTAAAAAACACCCAAAAGTTAACAAAACTCCCATAACTTTTCTACTAAATTTCACCCTATCTCTCCCCTATCTTGCATTCTGTTATTTTCCTTTATTGTATATAAAACAACAAAAAATGTCAATAACCACTTAAAAAATTCAAAATTAAATTTTAAAAAATATATCAATTCCCTAACAATTTCACTCTACTTTTTTATCATAATAACTTTAATATTTCATTAATTTAAAAATCTACACTTTAAAAACACTAAAAAATCTACATTTAATCTATATTAATAAGCATAATTTCACCGTTTTAAAAATTCAAAATAAACTAAAATTCACATTAAATATCACCGCATATTTTAATTTAAATAACAAAAATAATTTATAACAAAATAAAAATTACTTTAATAATAAACAATATAACGCAAAAACTTTTCTAAAAAAAGATGCTTCAAAAAAACTCTAAAATATCATATACACAATAATTTTTGAAAATAAACACTATTTTTCATCTAATTTAAATTCTACAATCTTCTAAACAATTCTTTTTCAATTAATATTAAATCAACCCTTTTGCTGCAATATTTTAACAAGAATCTCCTCAGCAAGGTTAGCATCTGCTCTTCCTTTTGTTTCTTTCATAACAAACCCAACCAAAGACTTAATAGCCTTAACCTTTCCAGACATATAATCTTTAACAGCCTTTTCATTTTGTTCAACAGCAGCACTACAAATTTTTTCTAATTCCTCATCTGTTAACCCTTTTAAATCATCTTCAGAAATTATATCAAAAACCTTCTTGCCAGTTAAAAGCATTTCGTCCAAAGTTTTTTTAGCCATATTGTTCCTAATTTTTTTAGTCTCTATCAAATTCAAAAGCTTTTCCATTTCTTCAGCTGAAACTAAAATTTTGAATTCTTCCTTTTCGGTTTCTGTTTCAAATTTAGCGAAAATCATAGATAAAATCAAATTAGAACAGTTTTTATACGACTCTATTTCTTTAACATTTTTTGTGCTCTCTTCAAAAAATTCTGCAACCTTTCTATATTCAACCAAAAGTTTAGCATCAGCAACAGGAAGTTTAAATTCTTCAACATATCTTTTTAACTTTTCACCATATAATTCCGGCAAACTTTCTTTAATTTTTAAAACTTCGTCTTCTTCTATGTGTATTCTAACCAAATCTGGCTCTTTAAAATATCTATAGTCTTGCGCATCTTCTTTTCCACGCATAGGACTTGTTTCTTTGTTTTCAACATCAAAACGCATAGTCTCTTGAATAACTTTTCCACCCGAACTTAAAACATCAATCTGCCGATTAGTTTCAAAATTAACAGCTTTTCGAATATTATTAAAAGAGTTCATATTTTTAATTTCTGTTCTTGTTCCAAGCTCTTCTTGAGAAGAAGGTTTAACAGAAACATTAACATCACAACGCAAACTTCCTTCCTGCATCTTACAGTCCGATACACCAATATACCGCATAGTTAGCTGAATTAACTCTAAATATTCAACAGCTTCTTCAACATCTCTAAAGTCTGGTTTTGTTACTATTTCAATTAATGGAACTCCTCCACGGTTATAGTCAACATATGTTGCTCCACCTTCATGAATTAACTTTCCAGCGTCTTCTTCTATGTGAATTCGCTCTATTCCAATTGTTCTTCCATTTGAAAGAGTCACATGTCCATCATAACAAAGTGGCTTATCGTGCTGAGAAATCTGGTATGCCTTTGGTAAATCTGGGTAAACATAATTTTTTCTATCCATCTTTGAATATTTAGCAATTTTACAGTTCAAAGCAAGCCCTGCCATAATAGCATAGTGTAAAACTTCTTTATTAAGCCGAGGCATAGTCCCCGGAAGCCCAATACAAATCGGGCAACAATGCGTGTTAGCCTCTCCTTTAAAAGCTGTTGTACATCCACAAAAAATTTTAGTCTTCGTTGAAAGTTCAACGTGAGTTTCAAGCCCTAATACAATATCATAATTCATCAGGGTATACCCCCTTTAAAACCTTTTTAAAATAACATCTATTTGTTTCTTCTTCAAACATATTAGCAACATTTAAAAGCCTTGATTCAGAAAAATTTGGCCCAATAAGCTGCATACCAATAGGAAGCCCTTTTTCATCAAATCCACAAGGCAAAGAAATAGCAGCAACCCCTGCAATATTAATAGGAACGGTGCAAACATCAGCCATATATGATAAAATTGGATCTAAAGAAGAAAAACCCGCCTTAAAAGCTGTGCTTGGTGCTGTTGGAGTGAGTATTAAATCACATTTTTCAAAAGCATCTCTAAATTCTTTAACAATAGCCCCTCGAACCAGCTGCGCTTTTTTATAGTATGCATCATAAAACCCAGCAGACAAAACATATGTTCCAAGCAAAATTCTTCTTTTAACCTCTTTTCCAAAACCTTCACTTCTTGTTTTGCAAATCATCTCATGAAAATTTTTATAGCCACCTTCTCTCATACCATATCGTATTCCATCATATCTACCAAGATTAGAAGACGCTTCAGCACAAGCAATAATATAATAAACCATCAAAGCATAATCAACAAGTGGCAACGATATTTCAACTATGGTGGCTCCCATTTTTTCATATGTTTTTAAAGCTTCATTAACATGTTTTAAAACTTCTTCATCACCATAAGAAAAAAATTCTTTAGCAACCCCAATTTTTAAAGAAGATATAGGATCGTTTAAATGTGGAACTGTTTTTTCTTTTGCTCCTTTATTTGTTGAATCTTGTATGTCTTTTTGAGCTATAGCATCAAAAACAATAGCAGCATCTCTTGCAGAAGTTGTAATTGGCCCTATTTGATCTAAACTAGAAGCAAAAGCAACCAATCCATATCTTGAAACAGCCCCATATGTTGGCTTTAGCCCAACCAATCCACAAAAACTTGCAGGCTGGCGAATAGATCCTCCGGTGTCGGACCCAAGCCCATATGCACAAAGCCCTCCAGCAACAGCAGCAGAAACTCCTCCAGAACTTCCTCCAGGAACATAATCGGTGTTATGCGGGTTTTTTGCCCCTTTAAAACAAGAAGTTTCACATGTTGAACCCATTGCAAATTCATCCATATTTGTTTTCCCTAACAAAACCGCATTTTTTTCTTTTAGCTTTTCCCAAACAAATGCGTCATAAATTGGAACATATCCTTTTAAAATTTTTGAACAACATGTTGTTTCAATGCCTTTTGTTGAAATATTGTCTTTTAAAGTAAATGGCAAACCTTCTAATAAATCTATTTCTTCACCTTTTGCTATTTTTTCATCAACTAACTTTGCTGTTTTAAAAGCTTCATCTTCGCTCAAACAAACATAAGAATTTAAAGTTTTATCCATTTCTTTAATTGCATCAAAATATTTTTTTGTTAACTCTAAAGAACTAATCTTTCTATTCTTTAAAAGTTCGTTAAATTTAAATATCAAAACCTTTTCCTCCAACCATATCTTGTTTTTTATTTTTCTGTATTTTTCAAATAAAAAAATCCATCTTCCTTTGTTTTAGCATTTTTTAAAATTTCTTCTTGAGGATATGAAGGAATTACTTCATCCTCTCTTAAAATATTTTCTAAATCATTTAAATCTTCAACCGTTTCATCTAAAACCTTAGCATCATTAATTTTTTGTGCAAAAGAAATTATATTTTCCATATCTTTTAAAATTTCATCAACATCTTGTTCTTTAATTTCCAATTTACTTAAAATCGCAATATCATATAGCTCTTCCTTATTCAAAATTTTCACCCCTTTTTAACGTATTTTAATATGAACTTCTCGAAGCTGCGTTTCTGTTACTTCATTAGGCGCTTTTAAAAGCAGATCTTGCGCATTAGAATTCATAGGAAAAGCAACAACCTCTCTTATGTTTTCTTCCCCACAAAGCAACATCAAAATTCTATCCACCCCAGGAGCCATTCCAGCATGAGGAGGAGCCCCATACGAAAATGCTGTACAAAGAGCAGAAAACTTTTCTAAAACAACACTTTTTTCATAACCAGCAATTTCAAATGCACGAATTAACCCTTCATAACTATGGTTTCTAACAGCACCCGAAGAAAGCTCAACCCCATTACAAACAACATCATATTGCCATGCTAAAATGTCTAGCGGATCTTTTTCATCCAAAACCTTAACCCCACCTTGCGGCATAGAAAACGGGTTATGAGTGAATATAACATTAGAAGTTTCTTCGTCAAGCCCATACATAGGAAAATCGGTTATAAAACAAAACTTAAAGCTATCTTTTTCTATTAAATCTAACCTTTTTCCTAGCTCTGTTCTAATTTGGCCTGCAAAAACGTTAGCTTTTTCTTCTTTATCTGCAATAAAAAACAAAACACATCCAGGCTTTAAATTAGCAATTTCAATTAAACGTTTTCTTTGAGAATCGTCCAAAAATTTATCTATTGGCCCGTTAAACTTTAATTCATCGTCAACCTTGAAATATCCAAGCCCTTTCATGCCTATTTCCATAGCAAATTTAAGCATCTTTTCAAAAAATCCTTTAGATTCTTTAGCACAATCCAAAACATTTATTGCTCTAACGCACTTATTTGAAAAAGGTTTAAAATCTGAATCCTTAAAAATTTCAGAAACATCAATAATTTCTAATGGATTTCTTAAATCTGGCTTATCTGTTCCATATTTTAACATAGAATCTTTATAGGTTATTCTTTCAAAAGGCGGCTTTGTTATTTTAGAATTTGAAAATTCATCAAATGTTCTAAACAAAACTTCTTCAGTAACCTTTAAAACATCTTCCTGAGTTGCAAAAGCCATTTCATAATCAAGCTGATAAAATTCACCTGGAGATCTATCTGCCCTTGCATCTTCATCCCTAAAACATGGTGCAATTTGAAAATATCTATCAAACCCAGAAGTCATTAAAAGCTGTTTAAAAATTTGAGGTGCTTGCGGCAAAGCATAAAATTTTCCTTTATATTTTCTACTTGGAATAATGTAATCTCGTGCTCCTTCAGGAGATGAAGCAGAAAGAATTGGAGTTTGTATTTCTAAAAATCCTAATTCCTCCATTGTTTTTCTCATAAAAGAAATAACCTTACTTCTTAAAATAATATTTTTATGAACTTTTTCGTTTCTAAGGTCTAAAAAACGATATTTTAAACGCAATTCCTCTTTAACCGATTTACTTGTTGCAACTTCAAACGGCAACTCTTGTTTACATTTTCCCAAAATTTCTAATGTCTTGCAAACAAGTTCTATTTCCCCAGTTTCAATTTTTTCATTAAATGTGTCTTCACTTCTTTTTCTAATTAAGCCTTCAACAGAAATAACTGTCTCTTTTGTTATTCCCTCCAACAATTTTTCATCATTAATAACAACCTGCAAAGTTCCATAATGATCTCTTAAATCTATGAATATAACTCCTCCATGATCTCTTATGTTTAAAACCCATCCAGCAGCTTTAATTTCTTGTCCCACAAGCTCTTTTGTTATTTTTGAAGTGTTAAAACTTCTATAGCAATTTTTAAAATCCATTTTAATTCTCCTTGAACTTCCTAATTTAATTTAAAAATCTTTATAATTTGTAAAAATTTCTTGTATGTCTTCATCATCCTCAAAACTTTTAATCAATTTTTCCATTTTTTCTCTATTATCTTCACTTTTTATTTCAACATAATTTCCTGGCACTTCTTCAACAGCAGCTGACAAAAATTCATATCCTTCTTCTTTTAACCTTTCAACAAAATCAGAAAATTTATCAGACTCTGTTGTAACCTTTGCAACCCCTTCTTCAAATTCAAAATCTAATGCATCCATCCCAATACATTTTTCCATCGTTTCCTCTTCTTTATTTTTATCTATTTTTAAATATATAACACCTTTTTTCTCAAATAAATATGAAACACAACCAGTTGCTCCTAAATTTCCTCCGAATTTGTCAAAATAATGTCGAACATTTGCAGCTGTTCTATTTTTGTTATCGGTTAAAGCATTAACAAAAACAGCAACTCCTTCCGGACCATATCCTTCATATGTTATATTAAAAAAGTTGTTTTTTTGGCCATCCCCAGCAGCTTTTTTAATTATTCTATCTATATTGCTATTTGGAACATTATTTGCTTTTGCCTTCAAAATAACATCTTTTAACCTTTTATTCGTTGCAGGATCAGAACCTCCCATTTTAACAGCAACAGATATTTCTCTTCCAATTTTTGTGAAAACTTTTGCACGTTCATTATCAGCTTTTTCCTTTTTATTTTTTATTGTGCTCCATTTAGAATGTCCAGACATAAAAATTTCTCCTAAAAAAAATTTACAAAAGTTATTTTACCAGTTTTTTTTTAATTATGCAATCTTTTTAAGTTCTGATTATATAACCAAAAAATTCCTTTAAAATATTTTTTACCAAAACCAGAACAAAAAATAACGTAAATTTCTTGTCTAATTTTCTGAATATTTTTTTTTAAAATGCAAACACTACTAATACAGTTTGAAATTTTTACTGTGATTTTTCATTTAAGTTTTAAACTGTATTGCCTTTTGTTTAAGGCATTATATAAAGTTTTAAAAGAAACGGAGTGAAAGATATGAGCAAAAATGAAAACAAAAACTATAACGATGCAAAAAAAGAAGAAAATGCTAAAAAACAAGAAAACAAAAACAATCAAAATAAACAAAACAAAAAATAAATGAATTTTTAAGCCCTTTTTTATTCATTGAAATTAACTCTAATTAATGTGCCTGTCACCTTTGTGGCAGGTTTTTTTTCAATATTCATATTGGAAAATATAACCAGATATATTAACTGTATCCCCTTTTTCAACTCCAAACTCTTTCAACCTATCGTCTATTCCCGTTTCTTTTAAAATTTTCTGTAGATGCCGCAAATTTTCAAGTTCATATATGTCCATATTGTTAACTATTTTATAAAGCCAAGTAGCTTTAATATAATATACTCCATCTTTTTTTGAAATCTCAAAATTACTTCTAAAATTTTCTTCCTTTTCCAACATTTCTTTTTCATATGTTAATATTTTAGGCAATTTTTTTAAAGTTCTATCAATGCAAATTAAAAGTTCATCTAATCCTTTTTTTGTTAGAGAAGAAATCAAAAAAAACGGAATATTTTTCTTTTCAACATATTCTCTTAATTTTTCTATTTTTTCTTTAGATAAAACATCAATCTTCGTTGCAACAACAATTTGTGGTTTTTTTTCTAGTCCTTTTTCAAAACTTCCTAGCTCTTTATTAATTATCTTTATTTTTTCAACAGGATCAGAATCATCAACACAAGAAACATCAACAAGATGCAAAAGTAATCTACATCTTTCAACATGCCTTAAAAATTTATGTCCTAAACCTTTTCCTTTGCTCGCTCCTTCAATTAAACCTGGAATATCCGCCACAACAAACGAACTTAAACCTTCTTTTTCAACAACTCCTAATGACGGAATTAATGTCGTGAATTGATAATCTCCAATTTTTGGTTTTGCATTAGAAATAACAGAAATTAAAGTAGATTTTCCAACATTAGGAAATCCAACCAACCCAACATCAGCTAAAAGTTTTAGTTCTAAAGAAACTTCAAATTCTTCTCCTAAAAGCCCTGGTTTTGAAAATCGTGGCGCTTGTCTTGTTGGGTTTTTAAAATGAAAATTTCCCCAACCTCCGCGGCCTCCTTTTGCTATTATATGTGAATTTTCATCACTAATATCTGCAATTATTTTGTTGGTTTTAATATCTCTAATAATTGTGCCATTTGGAACTTTTATTACTAAATCCTGCCCATTTTTTCCGCTACAATTATTTTTTCTTCCATTATCTCCATTTTGTGCAACAAATTTTTTTTTAAATCTAAAATTCTTCAAGGTGTTTAGATGCTTGTCAACCAAAAATATAACATCTCCACCTTTTCCACCGTCCCCACCATCAGGGCCACCACAAGGCATATATTTTTCTCTATGAAAGGTTATTGCACCATCTCCGCCATCTCCAGCTTTTATATAAATCTTTGCAAAATCAACAAACATAAACCTTTTTAAACAGCGTAAACGCTAACCTTTTTTTTATATTTTCCAAATCTTTCAAACTTAACCCTACCACTAATTTTTGCGTAAAGTGTGTCATCAGAACCAATTCCAACAGAATTACCTGGATGAATATGTGTTCCCCTTTGGCGAACTAAAATATTTCCAGCAAGAACAAACTGCCCATCTGCTCTTTTAACACCAAGCCTTTTAGATTCAGAGTCTCTTCCGTTTTTTGTAGACCCAACTCCTTTTTTATGTGCAAAAAACTGTAAACCAATCAATAACATTTTAACTAACCTCCACTATATCTAATTTAATATTCTCTGGATATTGCTTTTCAATTAAACTAAGCTGCAACTTTAATGCTTTTAAAAAATTTTGAATAGATTCTTTATTTAAATCCCCTTTTAAAGAAATTTTTCCTTCATCGCAAAAGATTTCAACTTTTTCCTTTAAAATTTCTGTTATTCCATTGCAACACATCTGAACAGAAGAACTAACAGCAGAACAAACAATATCCTTCCCGTGTTC
Source organism: Oscillospiraceae bacterium (assembly GCA_902772105.1). Classification (GTDB taxonomy): domain Bacteria; phylum Bacillota; class Clostridia; order Oscillospirales; family Ruminococcaceae; genus RUG12519. The sequence goes on from CACXZI010000004.1 coordinate 13,563, forward strand.
TAAAAAATTAGCATGTCCGCTAACCAAAAACCCACCTAAAATTTTTTCTTTATCTTCATAAAAAACAACGCTAATCATTATGAATTAATTGCTGTTATTTTAACCTTTGTATATTGTTGCCTATGTCCAAATCTTCTACTGTAGTTTTTCTTTGGTTTATATTTAAAAACCCTAATTTTTTTTCTTTTTCCGTTTTTTAAAACATCAGCAACAACACTAGCACCTTTTAAAAATGGTGCACCAAAATTAGAAGCTTTATCTTCAATAACAGCAACAACATTATTAAAAGAATAAGACTCTTTTTCTTTTGCATCTAGTTTTTCTAAATATAAAACATCTCCAACTTCCACATTATATTGTTTCCCACCAATATCTATTATTGCATACATTTTTACTATTTCCTTTCATATGTTTTTTAATTATTTTAAACCTAAAATTTTAAACTTACACAATAATATCATATTTTTTTTTTATTGTCAAAAAACTTTAAAAAAAATATCTAACTTAAAATTAAATATTTTCTTTTTAATCTCAAAAATATTTTTAAACATATTAAATTAACCTAATAAAAAATGCTATTAATCTCTATATTTTTATAAAAAACCACATTAAAACAAACTATAACACAGCACAATAAAACCTAAAAACTCAAACCAAACGTCTAAATATTAATTTAATTTTTCTTTTTAAAAATTCTAAATAAAAAATTTTAATATCAAATTATAATAAAAAATAATAAACTTTAAAATATTAAAAAAATTTCAATAACTCTAATTAGATTCTAAACTAATAACATAGTCACAAATATGAAATACTTCGCAACAATTCTTAATATCTAAATTTAAAAATCACTAATCAAACATCTTTTATTAAATTTTTCGTTAAATTCAACACTATTTCTAAATTAAAACATAAACAAATAAAATAATTATTTTATAACATCCAAGTAATTTCAAAATATCTTAAAATAAAACTTAATTAATATATTACTTTTTATTATAATTCAAAAAATTTTTATATATTTCATATTAAATAACATATAAAAAGCTTTTAATTCTATTATTCTAAAAATAACTAACATAATCATCTATAAAATAAAAAAACTTTTAATATAAAAATATTAATAGATTCTAATATCAAAAAAATATAAAAATTATGTAAACATATATTTCAAAGTTTGTTTTGAATTTTTGCAGCAAAAACAGTGTTTTTTAAAAGTGTTGCAATTGTCATTGGGCCAACCCCACCAGGAACAGGAGTTATAAATTCAGCAACTTCAAAAACTTCATCAAATTTAACATCACCACAAATTTTTCCTTCTTTGTTTCGATTAATTCCAACATCAATAATAATAGCTCCTTTTTTAACCATATCTTTTGTAATAAAATTTTCTTTTCCAACAGCAGCCACCAAAATATCAGCACTTTTTGTGAAAAACTCTAAGTTAGAGGTTTTAGAATGACAAATGCTAACTGTTGCATCTTTTTGAAGCATTAAAAAAGCTAAAGGCTTGCCCACAATATTGCTTCTTCCAACAATAACACAATGTTTCCCTTTAATGTCAATTTTTTTTTGTTCTAATAATTCAATAATTCCAGCAGGTGTGCATGGCAAAAAACAATTTTCTCCAACAACAAGTTTCCCAATATTTTTAACATTAAAACAATCAACATCTTTTAAATCATCAATTCTATCAATAACCTTTTTTTCATCAATTTGCTGAGGTAAAGGCAGTTGCACCAAAATTCCATTTACCTTTTTGTCTTTATTTAAATTATCTATAATATCCAAAAGCTCTTTTTCTTTTATGTTTTCATCTAGTTCAATTGTTTTTGAAATAATTCCAGTTTCTTCACAAGCTTTTTGTTTGTTTTTAACATAAATAGCAGAAGCTTTATCTTTTCCAACCAAAATAACAGCCAAACAAACTTCAATTTTTTTTTCTTTTAAAATTTCAACCTCTTTTTTAACCCTCTCTTTAACCTTTTTAGAAGCTTCTTTTCCGTTCAAAATCCTATCCAATTTTTATCCCTCCAAATTTTTTTCTTTTAAAGAATTAACATACAAAAAATTTTTATCTTTATTTTTTTTCATATAAAAAAACAAAACATAAACTTCAATAGAAATAGCCGAAAAAAACAAAACAAAAGACAAAGCCTGCGAAACTCTAATATAATTTTCAATAAGCCATAAACTATCTGTTCTTATTCCTTCAACAAAAAATCTTTCAAAACTATACCATATCAAATAATTCAAAAAAATCTGTCCATCAAATTTTCTATATTTAATAAAAAAAATCAAAAGAAAAAAACCTATAAAACACCACAAAGACTCATAAAAAAACGTTGGATGCACAGGAGAACAAGAACTACTAATTTCACTTGAGCTCATTCCAAAAGGAAGATTTGTTTTAACTCCATATGCTTCTATATTAAAAAAATTCCCCCATCTTCCAATTCCTTGTCCCATCAAAAAACAAATTCCAGCATCATCAGCAGTTGGCAAAAAAGGAACTTTTTTTATTCTACAATATATAAACCCAAACAAAACAGAAAAAATAACCGCTCCATAAATTGCAAGCCCCCCACCTCTTAAATTAAAAATACTAAAAAGATCATTAGAAAATTCTTTAAAATTAAAAGCAACATAATAAACCCTAGCTCCAATAATTCCAAAAATAGTTCCACCAATTATAACATCGATTAACGACTCTTTTTTTAATCCAAATTTTTTTGAAAGCATAATAGCAACAAAAGCAGCTGTGAAAATTCCAAAAGCAATAATTAATGCATACCATTTAATTTCTAGTCCAAATAATTTAAAAGCATAATCTTTAAAATATATTTTCCCTATTCCAATTCCTTCAAAAGAAACCCACCGATCCATTTAACCAACTCCTTAAAATTTTCAAAACAGATATATTATATCATCACTAATTCAAAAACTAAATAGCAAAAAAATATATCCCACCAATTTTTAAATTTGCTAACTAATAATATACTATAAAACATAGCTAACAATCTTAATAAAATAGCATTAATTTTAAATAAAACCTATATCTAATAACTTTAATTAACTAATAAAAATAAACCTATTTAAAAATTTAACATATTAAAACTAAAATATAAAAAATTATTAATCTAACTTAATAAAAACTTTTCTTATTAATTTTTAAAAATATTTTTTTATAAATCAATCAATTAAAAAACATTCTAAATATTGAACTAAAATTTAACAATAATTTTAAATTTATCTAAACTAAATATAATATTTCAATTAATTTTAAATAAAAAATTTATATTATTTTTTTAAATTAATTTAAATATAAAATTATTAATCTAAATAACTAAAAACTTTTCTTATTAATTTTCAATTCAACTAAAATTAAACATATATTTAAAAACAAAAAAATCGTGCCACCAAAACGTAAGCAGCACAATTAAATATTACAAAAATTTAAACTATTTCTATTTTATATTTTAAAAACCAATAGTTAATTTGAAGCATATATGCAATCATCTGAGGCCCTGCCATTAACTGCCCATACCATGGAGTTTTGTAGTCTGATGATGTATATAAAAATTTTTCAACCTTTTTAACATCAACAAAATTAAGAATAGGCGAATTAGAATTATTAATAACATCAAACATCATATCTTTTAAAATTTTTTCATACTTAGGATTATATGTTTTAGGATATGGACTTTTTTTTCTATATAAAACCTCTTTTGGAAGATATTTCTCCCCTGCCTTTCTCAAAAGCCCTTTAATATACGATCCGCAACATTTCATCTCCCACGGAACATTAAAAACATATTCCAAAATTCTATGGTCTGCAAAAGGAACTCTAGCTTCAAGCCCAGAAAACATGCTGGTTCTATCCATCCTATCTAGTAGTGTCATCATAAACCATCTAAAGTTTAAATAAAACATCTCTCTTCTTCTTTTTTCTTCTTCGTTTTCTCCAAAAAGTTTAGGAGTTTTATCAACAGTTTTTTGGTATGCAATCTTAACATATTCGTCTAAATTAATATAGTCAACAACAGAATCCGAAAGAAGAATTTTTCTATGATCTAAATTCAAAGCCCAAGGAAAAGTTTTAGCATTAAACATTTTTTTTCTATAAAACCACGGATATCCTCCAAAAATTTCGTCAGCACATTCCCCAGTTAAAGCAACCTTATTTTTTAAAGCAACCTTAGAACAAAAATAAAGCAAAGAAGATTCAACATCAGCCATACATGGCAAATCTTTTGCATCAACAGCGCTAAAAAGATTTGAAACCAAATCCTGCATATCACATTCAAGATATGTATGGTTTGTTCCTAAAAATTCAACCATCTTTTCAACATATGGCCTATCTTGTGAAGGCTGAAAACTATTAGATCTAAAATATCTTTTATTATCTACATAATCAAAAGAAAATGTGTCAACTTGTTTTTGCTGCTTTTTAAATTCTAAAGCGCAAATAGCTGTTATTAAACTACTATCAACCCCACCAGATAAAAATGTGCAAATAGGAACATCAGATATAAGCTGCCTTTTAACAGCATCTTCAATCAAAAATCTAGTTTTTTCGATAGTTTTTTTAAAAGAATCTGTGTGATATCTACTTTTTAACTTCCAATATTCAACCTGCCGTATACCTTTTTCACTAAACTTTAAATAGTTTCCAGGCAAAAGCTCAAAAATATCTTTAAAAACTCCCTTTCCAAGGCTTCTTGCAGGCCCCAACCCAAATATTTCACAAAGTCCTTCTCTATCAACCCTTTTTTTAACTCCAGGAAACTCAAAAATTCCTTTTATTTCAGACGAAAAAATTAAAAAACCTTCATGAAAAGTGTAAAACAAAGGTTTAACTCCAATTCTATCTCTATATATTGTTAACTCTTTTTTTAAATCATCCCAAATAGCATAAGCAAAAATTCCATTTAATTTTTTAACAAAATCATCTCCAAAAATCATATGTCCCATCAAAACAACCTCTGTGTCGGATGTTGTTTTAAATTTAACTCCAAATTGTTTTAATTCATCACGAAGCTCTTTTGTATTATATATTTCTCCATTATAAACTATTGTGCTTGTTTTAAAGTTAAAACTTCTAGTCATAGGCTGGGTAGCATTTTCTAAATCAACAATAGAAAGCCGAACATGGCAAAGAGCGCATTCTTTTTTAATAAAAATCCCGCCACCATCCGGGCCTCTGTGTTTTTGAACCTTATTCATATTATTTAGAATAATATTCCATTCTTTTCTGTTTTTCAAAAAATTTAAACCAATTTTAGAAAATCCAGCAATTCCGCACATATAAAAACACCTACCTTAAATTTAAAGTATTACTGGTTGAATTTGTCTTCCCTTTAGCGCTTCTTCAATTGAAGGTATTAAAAGGTCTGCATTAGAAACAATAGAGTTTGGCTTTTTTTTATAGTCATCCTGGCAAAAAGGAACAAAATATATATTTTTTGAATTTAATAAAAGCCCAATATTTTTCATATTTATTCCTAAGGCATCATTAGTAGAAACAAAAATTAAAATTGGCTTTTGATTTCTAAGGTGCGCTTTAGCAGCCATTAAAACTGGTGTATCTGAAATAGCGTTTGCAAGCTTTGCAATTGTGTTTCCGGTGCAAGGAAAAATAACCAAAATATCTAAATTGTTAGAAGGCCCAACCGGTTCAGCAGCTTCAATTGAAAGAATGGGTTTTCTTTTTGTTATTTCATGTGCTTTTTCGATAAATTCTTTTGCTATTCCAAATCTGCTATTAATTTTTTGAGAGTTAAATGAAAATATTGTTTGAACAAAGTCACATTGCTTTTTTATTTCTTCTAACTTTGAAAAAGTTTTTTTAAATGTACAAAAAGAACCAGTTAAAGCAACACCAATTTTTTTGTCCTTTAAAAACATAAAAACAACTCCTTTAGTGTTCATAATTAATCTTTTTTGTGATTTTTAATGTTATGTCTGCCAAAAGTTCTCCTGAAGAATAAGCCTTAAACTTTCCTGGTATTCCCGAAATCTGCTCAAAATTTATCTTTTTCTTTTTAGCTTTTTTTAAATCAATGCCAACATTTGTTATATCTAAAATAAAAGCTTTTTCGTTTAATGCATCTAAAACATCTTCATTAAAAATTTGTTTTGGAATGGTATTAAAAATATAGTTAAACTTTTCAGCCTTAAAAACCAAAGAACTAGTTTCAAAAACAGAAAATGAAAACGCTCTAGCCCAAGCTTTTTCTTTTTCATCATTAGTGCAAACAAAAACCTTAGAACAAAGATTTTTTAGTTTATTTGCAATAATTTTTCCGCAATTTCCAAACCCCAAAACCAAACATTTGCTAAAATGCATATTAAAACCATTTTTTAAAATTGCTTTTGCAATTGCTGCTTCTGCTGTTGCAATTGAATTGTAAACAACAAATTTGTTATCTTTGTAGTAGTCATAAACAAAAACATTTTTTTCTCTGCAAACTCTCAAAAATTTTTCTGTGAAACATCCTCCAAACAAAACATTTTCACAGGTTAAGTATGACAAAAATTCTTCAATTGAAATTTTTTTATTATTAGTGTTTAAATAAACAAAATCTCTAGAAAAAGGAATTGAAAGTATAATATTTTTTGAATTTTTAACCGCAAACTTTAAAGAACTAGTTTTTTTAACTGCTTTATCAAAAAATTCACAATTCATATTTAAAACCAAAACCTTAAATTTTTTTAAAGCCAAATAGTTTGCAAAATGACAAAATCTTTTGTCGTTCCCAATAATTAAAAAATCAAATTGCAAAATAACACCACCTAAAAACACTCTTTTTTAATATATGTTTTTCTTATATTTAAAGTTACATTAATTTTTTAAAACTTTTAAAATTTGATAAAATATTATAAAATTAAAATAAAACGCAAAATACGTCATATATTTTTTTTAAAAAAATGTTTAATAAAAAAGAATAGGAGTGTGAAAACAAATGATTGTTAAACCAAAAATTCGAGATTTTATTTGCACAACAGCTCATCCAAAAGGTGCTTTTGAAAATGTTAAAAGGCAAATTGAATACATAAAATCTAAAGAAAAAATAAATGAAAGCGAAAATGCTTTAATAATAGGATGTTCAACAGGTTATGGTCTATCATCCCGAATTGCTGCTGCTTTTTTAAAAGGGTGCAACACATTAGGAGTTATGTATGAAAAAGAAGCCAAAAACAAAAGAACAGCAACAGCTGGTTGGTATAACACAGCATTTTTTGAAGAATTTGCTTTAAAAGAAGGATTATATGCAAAAACAATTAATGCTGATGCCTTCTCAGAAGAAACCATGGAAAAAGTTATCAAAATAATAAAAAAAGACCTTAATAAAATAAGCCTCATAATATATAGTCTTGCTGCTCCAAGAAGAACAATGCCAGATGGAACAATTGTTTCTTCTGTTTTAAAAACAACAAATGAAGAATTTAAAAGCAAATCTTTAAATTTAGAAACAAAAGAAGTTTTTGAAGTTTTAATTCCACCAGCAACCGAAGAAGAAACAAAAAACACAATAAAAGTTATGGGTGGAGACAATTTAAAAAGATGGATTGAAAAACTAAATGATGCGGATGTTTTAGAAAAAAACACTAAAGTTATTTCTTTTTCGTATGAAGGGCCAGATCTAACACACAAAATATATAAAGACGGAACAATAGGAAAAGCAAAACAAAATCTTTTAGAAGCAACAAACGAAATAAACAAAAAATATGAAAACATAAAAGCATATGTTTCTTTAAATAAAGCACTAGTAACCCAATCTAGCGCTGCTATTCCTGTTGTTCCACTATATTTAACAATTCTATATAAGATAATGAAAGAACAAAATCTTCATGAAGGATGCATAGAACAAGCATATAGACTTTTTAAAGAAAAACTAACAAAAAACCCAAAACTAGACGAAAAAAACCGAATACGATTAGATGATTATGAAATGCTTCCTAGTGTTCAACAAGAAGTTAAAAAAGCATGGGAAAAAGTTAACACAACCAATTTAGAAGATTTTGCAGATTTAGAAGGATATAAAAAAGATTTTTTAAATATGTTTGGATTTTCTTTTGAAAACGTAAACTATGACGAAGATGTTGATGTTAACATAAAAATTAAAAGTCTTTCGAATGAAATTTAAAATGTAAAACATATCAACCACTATCAATGTTTAACTAAAAACTTTATCAACATAAACTTTAACTAATAAATAAAATTAGAAAAATTTTTACATATAATTATTTTAAACAATAAATTAATAGTCAGTTATAAATTTTATATATTTCTCAAATATTACAAAAATATTATTAAAAAACTCATTAGATTTTTAAATTTTAATTTTTAAGTCTTATACAAATAATTTTTTAACATTTAAAACAATAAACTAACTTTAACTAAGTTGAATAAATTTTAATATCAATATTTAACTAAAAACTTTATCAACATAAACTTTAACTAATAAATAAAATTAGAAAAATTTTTACATATAATTTTTTTAAAAAATAAATTAATAGTCAATTATAAATTTTATATATTTCTCCAATATTAAAAAAATATTATTAAAAAATTCATTAAATTTTTAGTTTATAATATCAATATTTAACTAAAAACTTTATCCACATAAACTTTAAACAATATATAAATTTAGCAAAATTTTTACATATAATTATTTTAAAAAATAAATTAATAGTCAATTATAAATTTTATATATTTCTCCAATATTAAAAAAATATTATTAAAAAATTCATTAAATTTCAAAATAAAACTCTAAATTTTAATATATTAAAAATGTTCTATAAACATATTATGCCTACTTAAAAAACTAAAAAACAAAATATAGTTAAAGCCTTTTATTTTAACATAACATTATAAATTTCTCTTTTCATAATAACTATAAAATTTTATCTTTAACATTAATAATTTAAAAATTAATTATTTAACATAATCTTTAGTTATAAATCCCTAATAAAACAAATTTTAAATTAAATTTTTTAATTATAAATTTTTAATTTTAAAAATTACTATACAACAAAATATAAATTATATAAAAATTATTAATATATTAATAAAAAATTGCCTAATTTTAAAATCAGATTACTCAATATAATTTTCATAATAAATATCAACATAAACTTTTGTATTATTTTTTAAATAAATAATTTAATAGTAATTAAAAAAATAAATTTTAATATCATTAATATTTTAAGTAAAAGATAATAAAAATATATAAAAAATTAAACTAAAATTTTATAAACTTAAAATAACTAAAAAAACATTATTAAAAAACTCATTAGATTTTTAAATTTTAATTTTTAAGTCTTATGCAAATAATTTTTTAATATTTAAAACAATAAACTAGCTTTAACTAAGTTGCATAAATTTATAATATCGATGTTTAACTAAAAAACTTTATCCACATAAACTTTAAACAATATATAAATTTAGCAAAATTTTTACATATAATTATTTTAAAAAATAAACTAATAGTCAATTATAAATTTTATATATTTCTCAAATATTAAAAAAATATTACTAAAAACGCATTAAATTTCAAAATAAAACTTTAAATCTTATAACTAAAAAATATTCTATAAATATCTATTAATACCTACCTAAAAAACAAAATATAGTTAAAGCCTTTTATTTTAAACATAAACATTATAAATTTCTCTTTTCATAATAACTATAAAATTTTATCTTTAATATTAATAATTTAAAAATTAATTAACATAACTTTTAAACAAAAATAAGTTATATAATAATCTAATAATATTAATTAAAATTCTAAAATCAAATAAATAGAAATTATATTTTAAACAAAACCACTTTGCATATATTATTACATGTTAACCTAAACATTTTTATACATTATTCTAAATATACCTAAAATAATTACTAAAACTTTCATACCATTAAAAATCACACATAAAAAAACTATTTTGCACTATTAAGTTCTTTTGGCTCTTGTTCATAATTTAAAGAATGCAAATCTCCACCAATTAGCTTATTTTTATATGTTAAAACGTTTGCTACATATTTTTCAGACTTCTTTTTAGATTTATTAGAAGTAACATAAAACTGTTTTTGAACACAACTTTTTCCTGAATATTTTTCTAAATTAAATCCTTGTTTCTTTTGCAATTCATTATATTTTTTTAATCCATCTCCAAAATTTTCTGGAATATTAACCTCTTTTTCACTAATATATTCAATTTCATACCCTAATGATTTTAAATATTTTTCGGGCTCTATTTCTTTTTTTGTTTTAAGCATAAAAACCACAATTAAAACAATAGCAGAAAAAACAATAGCTAAAATTAAAGAGGTTAAAATTTTATTCATCTTAACAACAACAGAAACCATTTTCACATCAACTCCCTAAATAAAAATATGTACAAACAATAAAAATGATACATAAAATTAAAAATTAAAAATATAAATTTGAAAAGTAACAAAATAGTAACAAAATATTATTCATTTATTACAAAAAAAATTAAAATTAATATTAAAAGTTAAAAAATATTGACAAATCATAACAAAACTGTTACAATAGCAAACGTGTTATATAGCACAACAATTATTTTTTGTTTACTATATGTATTATACATTTATTTTTTTAAATAAGAAAAAAACTAAAAAGAAGGGAAAATTTAAATGTTTTATGAAATTTTAAAAAAAGTAATGTATGAAATATATAATACAACAAAAAAAGAAATTGGAATATTAGATGAAGAAAAAAAAATTGTAATATATAAAGGCCAAAAAGAAATTAGAAATTTAGAAGAAAAAATAATTGAAAGTTTAAATTTAACATCAACAGAAGATGTTTTTTTAAACTATTGTTATTTGCCGCTAAATTTAAAAACAAAACATTACATTTTTATTGAAGGAACCGATAAAGAAAGCAAAAATCAATTAAAAATAATGAAAATTTTAATTGAAAGTGCATTGTTAAAAAAACAAATGAGCAAAGAAGAATTAATTGAAAAAATTTTAAAAAGCGAAATATATGAAAAAGAAATAGAAAAAAAAGCAGAAATTTTAAATATAGAAATAAACAAAAAAAGAGTTGTTATTCTAATAAAAACTAAAGTAGAAGAATCTAAGATTGTGAAAAATTTCTTAAAAAAAAATTTAAACCAAGAAGACTTTTTAATAGAGTTAGAAAACGAAAAATTTGTTATTTTAAAAACAATAAAAGAACAAGAAAAAGAACAAAAAATTTTAGAATATTTAAAAGAACTAAATAAAACATTGAAAGAAAAAATCAAAATTGAAATTAATATCGCAGTTGGAAACTTCGTGGAAAATTTAAAGAAAATTGAAAATTCTTTTAAAGAAGCAACACTTGCTCTTGAAATTAAACAAATTTTTCAAAATTCTGACGATATAATATTTTATAATAATATAGGAATAGAAAGAATCATATATAAATTGCCTATTTCTATATGTGAGATATTTTTGGCAGAAGTCTTAAAAAAGAAAAAAATTAAAAATTTAAATGAAGAAATTCTTTTCACAATAAACAGTTTTTTTGATAATAACCTAAACATTTCAGAAACTTCAAGAAAACTTTTCATACATAGAAATACTTTGGTGTATAGGCTAGAAAAAATTAAAAATTTAACAGGTTTAGATTTAAGAAATTTTGAAGATGCCATAAAATTTAAATTAGCGTTACTAATACAAAAATATTTAAACTTTATTGCAGAAAAAAACAACATTTAAGGAGAAAAAACATGATTCGCATGGAGGACGTATGCTTTGGATATGACCTATATCACAATGTTTTAGATAACATAAATTTAAACATTGAAGATGGAGAATTTGTTTTCATAATAGGAAAATCTGGAGCAGGAAAAAGTTCACTTTTTAAACTTCTATCACATGAATATAAACCAACATCGGGAAAATTAATAGTAAATGGGCAAAACCTTGTTAACCTTCCAAGAAAAAAAGTCCCATACTATAGAAGAAGTGTTGGGATGGTTTTCCAAGACTTTAGATTAATAAACAAAATGACCGTTTTTGACAACGTCGCCTTTGTTTTAAGGGTTACAAATCATTCAACAAGATACATAAAAAAAAGAGTTCCTGATGTTTTAAGCATGGTTAATCTTTCGGATAAGGCAGATAAATATCCAGGTGAACTATCCGGAGGAGAACAACAAAGAATTGCAATAGCAAGAGCTCTGGCTAGCAGCCCTTCTCTTTTAATTGCAGATGAACCAACAGGAAACATAGATCCAGAACTTTCTCAGCAGCTAATTAAAGTTTTAATAGATATAAATAAATATTTAGGAGTTACTATAATAGTTATAACGCATGAGCACAACCTAATAAAAAATTTTAGTAAAAGAGTTATAGAAATAGAAAACGGCACAATAAAAAAAGATATTATGCCAACACCAGAAAAAGATACATTAAAAGATAAAATATTAAAAGATAATACATTAAAATTAGAGCGTGATGTAGAAGATAAAACATCAGATAATGATACATCAGAAAAAAACATAACAAATGAAAAAATTTTAGAAGAACCAAAAATATCAGAAAAAGAAAATATATTGGAGAACGAAAATGAATTTTAACAGTTTAAGATACCTTTTCACAGAAGGACTAAAAAATTTATTCAAAAATATTTTTATGACAATAGCATCAATAGGAGTTTTAACAGCTTGTCTTTTAGTGGTTGGATTTTCATTAATTTTAAAAGAAAACTTAAGCAACATAATAAAATATGTAGGAGAAGAAAAAACCTTTTTTATATTTTTAACTGATGACGCAAAACCAGAACAAATTGACGATTTAAAAAGCTGTATAAATTCAACAAACAACGTAAAATCTTTAAAATACATAACAAAAAATCAAGCACTAGAAGAATTCCACAAAACTTTTAACAACGACCTTGCAATGAGAGCACTAAAAAGAACAAACGTTCTACCAGCATCAATAGAACTAAATATGAAAGACATTTCTTCTATAGATGAAATATATAAAATATTAGAAGACACAAGATTTTCAAATGTTATATCTTCTGTTAATGCTCCAACAAAACATGCCAAAATAATTAAAGATGTTGATAAAACTTCAAAAGTTATTGGAACTGCAATGATAATTTTCTTTGTTGTTGCTTCTTTGGCAATTATATCAAACACAATAAGAGCTGCAGTTTTTGCAAGACGACGAGAAATAGCAATAATGAAACAGGTTGGAGCAACCGACAGTTTTGTTCGATTTCCTTTTTTAATTGAAGGAGCTGCAATAGGAATAATAGCTTCAATTTTTGCATTTTTTTTAACAATGTTAATTTATGAAACACTATACACAATGTTAACAAGAAATCAATCTGCATTTTTAAGATCTTTATTTATAACAATGGTTCCATTTAAAAGAGTTAGTTTTTTAATTAGTTTTGGCTACTTAATATTTGGAACTTTGGCTGGTTCAATAGGAAGTTTAATAAGTGTTAGAAAATATTTAAAAATTTAGAAATCAAAAAACTGTATAAAAATAAAAGGAGAAAAATTATGTTAAAAAAAACAAAAAAATACATATCAGTTGCCATAATTTTTTCATTATTCCAACAAATGTTAGTTCCTGTTAAAGTATATACAACAACAAAAGAGATAGAGCAAAAAAGAAGTGAAGTTGATGGCCAATTAGAAGGAATAAAAAAAATTACACAAATTCAATCAAAAAACCGAGCAGAAATAGAAAAACAAATTAGAGATTTAACTACTAAAATGGAAGAAGTAACAAAAAAAATAGAAAGCTTAAACAATGATACATATAAAAACCAGGATGAAATTTTTAAAACTTTAGAAAATATAGATAACATAAATAGTCAGGTTAATAAACTAAATGTTGACATAGAAAACATGCAAAAAGAATTAGAAGCAATGGAAGATTCTTTTTTAAGTTATTTAAAACATATATATACACAAAAAAACGACCAGATGTCATTTTTAGAAGGTTTGTTTAACTCAAAAAACTACAATGACCTAATAAGAAATATGAAATATACTGGAGCTTATTCAGAACATATTCAAAATATACAAGAAAACTACAGAAGAAAAACAAACGAAATAAAAATAATTCAAGATATGAAAAACAAAGAAATAGAAAAACACCAAAAAGCAATAAAAGTAAACCAAGAAAACATAAATAAAAACAGCACAAACGCAACCGAAATGGAAAAACTATATGCTCAATATAACGTAAATTTAAAAGTTTTAAAAGAAATTCTTGCAAAATGTAAATTTGATTCAGAGGTAACAAGAAAAGCAAAAAAACATCTAGAAGAAAGTGTAAAAAAACTTGAAGAAAAAAAACAAGAATCTAACATACCTCAAATTAAAGAGCAAGCAAAACCAGAAGAGAAAAAAGAAGAGAAAGAAAAAGAGAAAGAGAAAGATAAAAATAAACCTAAAGAACAAGAAAAACAACCTGAAATTACAGTTAATGCTACAGATGGACCTGTCCGCCCTGTTTTGGGAAATTGTTCAATTTTTCAAGGATTTCATAGAGGACATCGTGGTGTTGACATTCAAACATATGGTCAACCAAACCCAGTTGTTGCAGTTTTTGGTGGTGTTGTAATAGCAGCAGGAAGAAATGCAGCAGGAAGAGGATATGGTCTTTCTGTTGGTATTAAATCACCAAATGGACTTGTAGTATGGTATTGCCACCTAAGTTCAATAAAAGTACGAGTTGGCCAAACCGTAACAGCCGGTCAACAGATTGGTAATGTTGGTAACACCGGTAATGTTTCGGGGCCAACAGGAATGCACCTACACATTGAATTTAGAAGAGGAAACGTTGCAGTCGAACCAAAGTTTCCAGGATATCCAGGAGGAAAAACTCCAAAAGAACCAGCACAAAGTGGTCAAAACAAACAAACTAAAAAACAACGTAGAAAAGGCAATAACAAAGAAAACCAAAACAATCAAAATAATCAAAAACAACGTAATGGGATTGTTAAAAATAAAAGCACCAAAAAAATTGCAAAACCAAATTAACTTTTTAATAAAAAGTTCTATTAAAGTTCAAAAAATAGCATAAATTTTTTTGTTTTTTATATAAATTATTTCCATATGTTAACTAAACTATAATAATCTATAGTTTTATTTAAACTTTAATATAAACATATATATTAAATCTTGTTTTAAAAATCACTTTTGTTGTTTAATTTTTTAGTTTAATTAAAAAATATATTTTAAATATATTACTTTTTAAAACACTTCTTACAATAAATTTTATTTTAAGTTAAATATTTTTGAAATTATATCATAAAAAGTTATTAAATATAAACTCTTAAATCTTGTTTTAAAAATCACTTTTGTTGTTTAATTTTTTAGTTTAATTAAAAAATATATTTCAATAAATATATTACTTTTTAAAACACTTCTTACAATAAATTTTATTTTAAATTAAATATTTTTGAAATTATATCATAAAAAGTTGTTAAACATAAACAATTAAAGTTTTGTTTTGATTAGAAACAAAGTTTTAAAAATCACTTTTGTTGTTTAATTTTTTAGTTTAATTAATTTAAAATTTTTGATAAGTTAGGTAGATTTTATTCTAAATCAATTCTAAATTTAATAGCCAAAATTTATAAAATATTTATGTTAATTTAACTAATATTTATTTTAAAATTCTAAAATTATTTCAACAAAAATTAAACACAATAATAATCATAAATTATAAAAATTTTATTAATTCAATTTATAATTTTCAAATAACTAAATCTTAAAATTTAATGTTTTTTAATTTAAATTATATAAAACTTCAAAATAAAAATTCTAAATCTATTTAAATAAATTTCAATAAATTTAATTAATATCAAAAAATAATCAAAAATTTAAAAATTAATAATATTTTATAACCTATTTTTTATTATCAAATCTATAATTTCATAAACTAAAACATAAAATATTTTATTTAAATTTCAAATTAATAAATCTAAAACTCTATATACCAAAATTTATCACTTAAAAATTAATCAAAAAACAAATTTTAAATTATCAATTAACTTAGATGGGGTTATTGTATTTTCATTTTCATTTTTAGACATTAAAAAATCGCAAACCTTTCCATGAACATAAACAGCATTACAAATAGCACTTTTAACATCTTTAGTTCTTGCTAAAAAAGACGAAATAATCCCTGTTAAAACATCTCCACTTCCACCCTTAGAAAGCCCGGTGTTCCCCGTTGTGTTAACAAACTGTTTTCCTTCTTTTGTTGTTATTATTGTGTTTGGCCCTTTTAAAACAATATAAACCAAAAATTCTTTTGCCTTTTCTTTAGAAATTAAAAACCTATTGTTGGAAACTTCTTCAAGAGAAACATTAAAAAGTCTTGCCATTTCATTTTCATGAGGAGTTAAAACTGTTGGACTTTTTTTGTTTTTAATTAAACTTAAAAGTTCATCATCCAAAAAATATAAACCATCAGCATCTAAAACCAACGGCAAATCTAACAAAATTGCTTTTTTAACAACTTCTCTTGTTTCTTTATTTCTAGAAAGCCCTGGTCCACAAGCAACACAATCAAATTTTTTTGAAACAATAATATCTTTTAAAACTCCATCTTCTTCATCAGTTTCTGAAAATGTAACTTCTAAAATATTGCTAGCCAAACTTTTTCTAACCTCTTTTGTTGTTGCAACTTCACAAAGCCCAACCCCAGAATTATAGCAAGCTTTTGCAGTTAAACTAATAGATCCTGGCATATTATCGCTCCCGCCAATTAACAAAACTTTTCCTTCTTTGCTTTTATTTGTGTTCACTTCTTTTTTGGGAAAGGTTTTTTTAAAATCTTCTTTTAAATAAACTTTAGAGCAAAATTCTTTCATTTTTTCATCTAAAACAATATTAGCGTCAACCAAAACAATTTTCCCATAACAAAGCTTTGCCGGATATAAAAAAGCACTTCTTTTATAGAAAGAAACCGTTAAAGTTAAATCTGCCTTAACTGCAACTTTTGAAGTTATATTAAAATCAGCATACACCCCTGTTGGAATATCTAAAGCAATAACAAAAGAATTTAACCTATTAATTTTTTCAACAACTTCATCATAAGGAAATTTTAGTTCTCCTTTAAACCCAATCCCAAACATAGCATCTATAATAACATCAAAACAAGAAAAATCTTTAATATCATCAGGATATATTAAAAAATCGATATTTAAATTTTCACAAATAGAATAGTTAAAAAGCGCTGACCCCTTTAACTTTTCATACTTCCCTAAAAAAATAATATAAACATCAAAACCTAAAATTTTAAGCTTTCTTGCAACAACAAATCCATCTCCTGCATTGTTATTATTTCCACAAAAAATTCCAATCTTTTTATTCCTATCAACAACTTTTATAATCTCATCAACCATTTTTTGCCCTGCGTTTTCCATTAAAATTTCTTCGCTTAACCCTATCTTTTCTTTTGTATATTTCTCTGCTTCATACATCTCATCTTTAGTTAAAATATACATAATTCCCCCTACCTAATTTTTAAATTTTTATAAATTAACTTTTCATACTTCCCTAAAAAAATAATATAAACATCAAAACCTAAAATTTTAAGCTTTCTTGCAACAACAAATCCATCTCCTCTATATTATTATTTCCGCAAAAAATTCCAATCTTTTTATTCCTATCAACAACTTATTTATACAAAATTTCAATATGTAATTAAACCCAAAAAAAATATGTTTCCAAAAACAACTTTGTTGAAAGAAACATATTTAAATATCAAAAATTTTTAATCTATCCAAACATACTTTTTAATTTTTCGAAAAAGCCTTTTCTTTTTCTATAGTTATTTTCTGTTAAAGTTAATTCAAAATCGTTAATGTATTTTTTCTGTGCTGCTGTTAAATTCTTAGGAACTTCAATAACAGTTGTTATTAACATATCCCCTTTTCCATACGAATTAAGCTTTTTAACTCCTTTTCCTTTGAGTCTAAATATAGTCCCTGGCTGTGTACCTTCTGGAACAAAATATTTAACCTTTCCTTCGATTGTTGGAACAACAACCTCAGCTCCACTAACAGCCTGTGCATATGTTATTGGTATCTCACAAATTATATTAAACCCATCTCTTCTAAACAAAGGATCTGGCCGAACTGTTACTGCAATCTGCAAATCTCCATTAGGCCCGCCATTTTCTCCAGCATTACCCTGAGCTGAAACAAATAAAGTTTGCCCATCATCTATCCCTGCCGGAATGTTTATGTTAATTCTTTTAGTAACAGGTTTTTTCCCACTTCCAGAACAACTAGGACACGGATTGTTAATAACTCGTCCTTGTCCATGACAGTTAGGACATGTGCTAACAGAAGACATAACTCCAAAGGGTGTTCTTTTTGTTACTTTAACCTGCCCAGTTCCAGAACAAGTTGGACAATTCTCTAAAGAAGTTCCCGGCTTAACCTTTGTTCCATTACAAACATCACATAAATCTAGCCTTCTTATTTCTATATCTTTTCTAACCCCTAAACATGCTTCTAAAAAAGATATAGTAACACCAATATAAACATCTTCACCTTTCATTGGCCTATTTTGGCTTCTTTGTTGCCTTCCACTAAAACCACCAAATCCACCAAAACCGCCACCAAACATACTATCGAATATATCACCTAAATCAACACCATCAAACCCAGAAGAAGAATAACCTCCCCCAGAACCGCCATCAAAACCAGCATGTCCAAATCTATCATATTTCTCACGCTTTTGCTGGTCTCCCAAAACTTCATAAGCTTCACTTATTTCTTTAAATTTTGCCTCAGCCACCTTATCATTTGGGTGTAAGTCTGGGTGATATTCTTTTGCTAATTTTCTATATGCTTTTTTTATTTCAGCCTCAGAAGCTCCTTTAGAAACCCCTAAAACTTCATAATAATCCCGTTTTTCAGCCACAACACTTTCTCCCTTAAATTTTAAACTATATTAATTTTTCCATAAAGTCAAAAATCTAGTTATTCTATAAAAATTTTCTATATCATAACATATTTTTTAAATAACAACAACTACTAAACCACTATATAACCCTAGTTATTTTATAAATTCACTGCTATATATACTTTTTTCTTCTAACTTAATTTTAAAACTTCCTATTTACAAATCTTAAAATTATTAAATCCTCTTTTTCAACCACCTTCTCTAAAACCTACTTTATCAGTCTTTTTCACTATCCTTTTCTGTATTTTATTGAGAATCTTTATCTTTAAATGTTGAAAAATCATCATTCTTTCCCGATTGCTCTTTTGTTAAACTTCTTTCTTGTGAATTGTTATTTTTGTCATCATCCACTTTTTTTTATTTCCTCCTTTCTTAAATAATTAAAATAAGTTCTTTTTTAAACTAATTATTTTTCTCTCCATCAACATCTTTATAATCAACATCAACAACATCTTTATTATTCTGAGCAGAAGCATCGTTAGGGTTAGTGCCAGCATTTTGAGCATTTTGTGCATTTGCAGCTGCTGCCGCTTTATATATTTTTTCCGAAACAGCATAAACTGCTTTTTGTAGCTGTTCTTGCTTTGCTTTAATATCTTCTAAATCATCCTTTTTAACAGCTTCTTTTAAAGCTTCCAGGTTAGTTTTAATAGACTGCTGTTCTTGATCAGAAATTTTATCAGCCGATTCTTTTAAAATCTTTTCACTTTGATATATTAATTGATCGGCATTATTTTTGATTTCAACGCCTTCTTTTCTTTTTTTGTCTTCTGCTTGATATTTTTCAGCCTCTTTAACAGCTTTATCTATTTCAGCATCACTCATATTTGTTGAAGAAGTTATTGTTATATTTTGAGCTTTTCCTGTTCCTAAATCTTTTGCTGAAACATGAACAATTCCATTTGCATCTATATCAAATGTTACTTCAATTTGTGGGATTCCTCTTGGTGCGGGAGCAATTCCATCTAATCTAAACCTTCCTAGTTCTTTATTATCCCTACAAAATTCACGTTCACCTTGGAAAATAGCAACATCAACAGAAGTTTGCCCATCAGCTGCAGTTGTGAATATCTGCGACTTTTTAGTTGGAATTGTAGTGTTTCTTTCAATCATTCTTGCCATTATGTCTCCTTGAGTTTCAATTCCAAGTGTTAAAGGAGTAACATCAAGCAACAAAAGCCCTTTAACATCTCCACCTAAAACTCCTCCTTGTATAGCAGCTCCAATTGCAACACATTCATCAGGATTAATTCCTTTAAATGGTTCTTTGTTTAACTTTTTCTCAATTGCTTCATAAACAGCTGGAATTCTTGTAGAACCTCCAACCAACAATATTTTATTTAAATCACTAGCAGAAAGCCCAGCATCCTTTAATGCCTGATTAACAGGCTCCATTGTTTTTTCAACTAAATCTGCTGTTAATTCATTAAATTTAGCTCTTGTTAAGGTTAAATCTAAATGTTTAGGTCCATTAGCATCAGCAGTTATAAATGGTTGATTTATGTTCGTGCTAACTGTTGACGAAAGCTCAATTTTAGCCTTTTCTGCAGCTTCTTTCAACCTTTGCATAGCCATCTTGTCGGATGATAAATCTATTCCTTCTGCTTTTTTAAATTCAGAAACTATCCAATCAATAATTCTTTGATCGAAATCATCTCCTCCTAATTTATTGTTTCCTGCAGTTGCCAAAACCTCTTGAACACCATCTCCCATTTCAATTATTGAAACATCAAATGTTCCTCCTCCAAGGTCATAAACCATAATTTTTTGATCTTGCTCTTTATCTGCTCCATAAGCAAGTGCTGCAGCTGTTGGCTCATTAATAATTCTTTTAACATCAAGCCCTGCAATTTTTCCAGCGTCTTTTGTTGCCTGCCTTTGTGAATCTGAAAAATATGCTGGAACGGTTATAACAGCTTCTGTTACCGGTTCTCCCAAATAACTTTCAGCATCTGCTTTTAATTTTTGCAAAATCATCGCAGAAATTTCTTGTGGTGTATAGTCTTTTCCATCAATTGAAACTTTATAGTTAGAACCCATATGCCTTTTAATAGAAATTATTGTTCTTTCAGGGTTTGTTATTGCTTGTCTTTTTGCAACCTGCCCCACCATTCTTTCTCCATCTTTTGAAAAAGCAACAACCGATGCAGTTGTTCTTGCCCCTTCTGAATTAGCAATAACAACAGCTTCTCCACCTTCCATAACAGAAACACATGAATTTGTAGTTCCAAGATCTATTCCTATAATTTTACCCATAACAATCTACCTCCAAATCAATATCAAATTAAAAATTAAAATTCAATTAAAACTTTTTAAGGATTAGCCACAACAACTAAAGCATGTCTCACAACAACATCATTTAACATAAAACCTTTTTGAAAAACTTCACAAACAACGTTTTTATCAAATTTTTCATCTTCAACAACCTTAATTGCTTCATGAAAATTAGGATTGAAAACTTCCCCAACTCCTTTTATTTCAACAACTCCAAGCTTTTTTAAAACATCATAAAATTTGTTAATAACAAGATCAATTCCTTCACTGAATCTATCTTTTTTTTCAACCAAACTAATAGCTCTTTCCAAATTATCTAAAACCTCCAAAAAAGGAGAAACAGATTCAGACTTTGCCATATCAAAAACGGATGCTTTTTCTTTTTGTGTTCTTTTTTTAAAGTTGTCAAATTCAGCTTTAAGCCTTAGATTTAGTTGTTTATATTCTTCAACCTCCTTTTTCATTTCTTCAATTTGTTGTTTAAAACTTTGTGTTAAATCTTCTTTTTCTTCCTCTTCTTCTTTTGCTTTAACTTCTTCTTCTAAAACTTTATCTTTTTGTTCTTCTAAAGGCTCTTTTTTTAAATTTTCTTGTTGCTTTTCTGCTTTATTTTTCTTTGGCTGTTTCTTCACAACCATCACCTCCTTTAATTTCTCTTTGAACTTCTTCAATCAAAGACGAAATTTTTTGTGAAAAATATGAAACATACGGAAGAATTTTTTTATAGTCTAATCGAATAGGCCCAACAACTCCAAAAGATCCAAAAGGCTCATCACCTCCATAATTTGCAACAATTAAACTTGAGTTTTCCAAACAAAACGAATTATCTTCATTCCCAAATTTTATGTTAATTCCAGAAAACGCTCCATCTAAAACCTCTTCAATCTTGTTTTTAGCAGTTATAAATTCAATTAGCTCTTTTGCTTGTAATCCTCCATATTTTAATAAATTTTGCTCTCCTTTTAAATTAACTTCCCTTTTAGAAATTTCTTGTGAAATGTCATACAGCGCGTTTAATAAAGGAGTTAAACCCAAAATATAACTTCCAAGTGCACCAGCAATTTTTTCCATTAAATCTTTATCTATTGTTTCAATTGTGTTTCCAACCAAACTTTCATTAATAATTTTCTTAAAAAATTCAAGTTCTTTTTCTTCAATATCAAATTTAAGTCTACATATTTTGTTCTTAACTTCTCCTGAAGATGCAACAATTAAAACTGCATAAATTCTTCTTCCAGTTCTAATAACATCCACCTTAGATATAACAAAAAACTTTGGAACACTAGTTGTTGAAACAACCAAAAGCTTTGTATATTCCGATAAAGCTAAAGCAGCATTTTCAACAATTGCAGAAACAGAACTTAAATCTTCATTCAAAATTTCATCAATAGACTCCATCTCTTTTTTTGTTAAACTTTGCGGTTCCATCAAAGAATTAATATAATATCTAAATCCTTTATATGTTGGAATTCTTCCAGCTGATGTATGTGGTTGTTCTAAAAAACCAAGCCTTTCTAATTTTGCCATATCATTTCGAATTGTTGCTGAAGAAACCGTTTTATTTAATCTTTCACAAACAGCTAAACTACTAGCAGGTTCACCGGTTTCTATAAAAATATCAACTATGATTTTTAAAACAACAAACTGTCTTTCTTGCCCTTTCATATTAAACGCCTCAATTTTAATATAGCTATATTTATTTAAAAGAGTTAGCACTCAAACACTTCAAGTGCTAACTTAATAATACCACCCTAAATATAGTATGTCAATAGAATTTTTAAAAATTTTTTAAAATTTAATATTTAACCAAGGCAATTCATTTTCAGAAACAACAAAAACAGGCTTAAACTCATCAATTTTAACATAATAATTCTTAATAGTTTCAATTTCTTCTTTTTCTTCTTCATAAGATGGAATTTGCTCAACCTTATAAACATTTCCAATATGTATCTTATATTTAACATCATCAATAGAATAAAAAACGGTCATTAAAGGTTCCTTTAAACCATATTTTTTTAGTTCTTCATCAGAAGGATTTAAATTTAAAACTTCTTTTGCAATCAATAGTTTTGGTGCATCATCAAACATTTTTTTATTTTTATCATCCAATTTAAAATCTTTTGGAGATTTAACAACAAGTGCACCACTTTCTTCATCAGCAACAACTTCTAAAGAATTTTCAACCCCTTTTTTATTAATTTTGCATTTTTGAACCCCATCGCCATTATATTTTTTATCATCACCAAAAGTTTTTTCATAAGGCTTTATCAATTTTAAATCGATATATCCTTTTCTATCAATTAAAATTGGTTCAACTCGTCCAACATTAACAACACAAATTTTTCCTATATCTCTGCGTGCACCATCAGACATAACATAATATCCTTCACCATCAGAAGTTTTATTACCAATCTTTAAATTATCAATACTGTCGCCATTTTTTCCATAAACTTCAAAAACTGCAGTAGGATTTTCAAATCCATATTCTTCCAATTTTTCTTTAGGCTCAAAAATATGAGATGCCACAACCTTTTCAAAAAAACCAAATAGATATTCAATTTGATGTTTATTTAAAACCTTTTTATCAATATCAGATACACCATCTTTTAGTGAAACGAAAAATTCGTCCTCCCCTTTTTTAACCTTAATTTTATCTATTTTATCAATAAAAACACTAATATATACTTCTTCCTCTGATTTTTTCGAAGGTATTAAATTAACCAAAAGATATGCTACTATTAAAACAACCAAAAGAAAAAAAGACACAAAAACAACCTTTTTTAAATTTTTCAAATTTTTTATTTTCTCCTTCTTTTATAGTAAACAACAATCCCTGAAATAATAACTAAAAGTGGCAAAATCAAAATAAACAAAACTCCCATAAATCCAGCAGTTGTTCTGTTTATAACCAACTTAGGAACACCAATAGTTTTTGGTAAAATTTTAATCTTACTTTTATTATTTGCAAATTCTCCTAAAACACTAAACATAAGTTCAAAATTTCCAAGATGTGGAATATCAAGTCCTCCTAAAATAGACGAACTACAAAAAACAACCAAACTAGATTTTTTGTTTTCACCCAAATTTTTACTAAAACAAGCAACCAACGGAAAGCTTTTCTTTTCAGCTGTTTTAATATCAAACTTCTTTGGATCTGTTAATATTGTTGCAGTTTCCCCTGTTCCACAAATATTTAAACTTTCAACATCCTCACTTTCCTCAAAATTTAATGGTTTACAATCATTAAAATTAATAGGCAACTTCCTATTTAACATATCCTGCACATATTTGTTTTCTTTTTCAGCAAAGGTAAAAATATCATTAGCAGAAGTAAAAACCCTTTTTGAATTAGTTTCAATAACAACCCCTTCTTCAAAAGAAATCCCAAAATTCTTCTCCAAAAACTTTTCTAATCTTTCAAGTTTTTTCTGAGACGCACTAGCAAAATAAACAATCTTCTTACCAGCACTAACATAATCTTGTAATTTTTTTATTTCTTCTACACTATAGTCAACAATAGGAGCGACAATGAAAACTAAATCTGTGTCGTCAGGTATTTTTTCTGATGAAAGATTAGTTTCAATCAAATTATACCCATTTTCATCAAAAACAACCCCTTTAAAACTCTTTATATTAATTTCATCATGTCCACTAATTAAAACAGTGTTAATTTTTTTCCTACCAGACACAAATTCCAAAGCACTTGCAATATTTTTTTCAACATTTGAAATAACTTCACTACTGTAATTATAGGAATCCCCCTGATATTGATTTTTAAACATGTTAAAAACAGACAAAAAACGTGCATTATTATTTTCATCAGTTATTAATATTCCGTTTTGTTGTAATTTTAAATTAGGATATTTCGCTGCAAAATTTGGCTGTTCATTCAAATTAACAAACTCCAAAGATAATTTTTCATTGCAAGCAACAATATTTTTCACCATATTATATAAATGTTTAGTGTAAATATCTTCACTTTTCTTAAAATTATCTTCATTATTTAAAACAATAATTCTAGCTTTTTTGTCATAATCTTTTAAAAATTCCCTTGTTTCATCAGAAACTCTGTATAAACCATAAGATGTTAAATCCACTTTCAAATCAAACTTATTAACTAAATTAGCTACAATAACATTCAAAATAAAAACTATTGCAATAAAAATAACAACAAAAACACTAATCAAACTGTTATATTTAAATTTCTTATTAAATATAAAAAATTTTAATTTATCTCTAAATTTAAATTTCATTTTAACATTTTTCATAAGACTTAATTCCACCTTTTCTTTAAAAGCATAACAATAGACAAAAATGAAAAAACAACAACAATACTAATAAAATATAAAATATCAGATATATTAATAATACCCATCACAAAATTATTGTACCTTGTCATTATCGCTAAACCATTAACAACTTCTTTCATCCATTTAAAAGGAATATAACTTGAAAGTTCACCAACAAATATAAACAAAATAAAAATTCCAAAAGACCCAAAAGCAGAAATAACAGGATTTCTAGTTAAACACGACACAAAAATTCCAATTGAAATTAGAGAAAACCCTATTAAGAATGTTCCAATTAGACAACTAAAAATTAAACTATATTGCAAATTAGCAAAAAAAGAAGCAACTAAAACATATAAAATATTAACTAAACTAGCAATAAAATATAAAAAGCAAGCAGCTAAATATTTTCCTACAACAATAGAAAAAATCCTAACCGGGCTAGAAAACAACAAACGATCTGTTTTAAATCTGTATTCGTCACTAAAAAGTCCCATAGTTAAAATAGGCATAGAAAAAATAATAGTTAAAAACATTGCATTAAAAAAATTACTAAAATCTGCAACACCAATTCTAACTACATTTAAAAAAAACAACAATCCTGAAATAGCTAAAAACACACCTAAAAAAACATATCCAACAGGATTTTTAAAATAATTTTTAATCTCCCTTTTTAAAATTGCTACCATACTTTCTCTCCTTTAAACTTTTTTCTCTATTAACTTAATAAATAATTGCTCTAAAGTAACCTGATTTGCTTTGAATTCAATTATTGGAATTTTATTTTCCATTAAAGCATTTGATATTTTTGTTAAAAAATCAGGATCATTTTGCTTTATATTAACTTCAAACTCAATCGTTTTATCTACATTAACCCTAACTTTTTTCATACTTAAAAATTCTTTATATTCACTCAAAGCTAACTCTAACTTTTCTTTAGAAGAGCAAAAAACCTTAACAAAATAGCTGTTTTTATAGGCTCTTAAAAGATTTTCTTCGGTTTCATCCGCAACTATTTCACCATTATTTATTATAATTATCCTATCACAAATGGCTTGTATTTCTCCCAAAATATGAGTTGAAAGAATAACAGTATGATCTTTTTTTAAAGAACGAATTAGCTCCCTAACTTTAACTATTTGTGCTGGATCTAAACCAGAGGTAGGCTCATCTAAAATTAAAACCTTAGGAGAATTAACCAAAGCTTGAGCTATTCCCACTCTTTGCTTAAAACCTTTCGAAAGCCCAAAAATCAACTTATTTTCTTTTCCTTTTAATTCACAAAGTCCAACAACTCTCTCAACCTCTTTTTTTATTTCTCTTACCTTTTTTATTTCACAAACAAACTTTAAATATTCAAAAACAGTCATATTCTGATATAAAGGTGGGTTTTCTGGAAGATAACCAATATTTTGTTTTGCTTTTAAAGAATTATCAAAAATATCATACTCCAAAATTTTAACTTTTCCTTTGGTATATGAAATACACCCAGTTAAAATATTCATAGTTGTTGTTTTTCCAGCTCCATTTAGCCCTAAAAAACCAACAATTTCTCCATCTTTAACACTAAAAGAAACATTTTTTAAAGCTAAAAAATTTCCATAAGCTTTAGTAACATTTTCAACAACAATAACATTTTTATTTTGTTTCATTTTAATTCCCCTTTAAAAACTATATTAAAACTTTAATCTAAAACATAAAACAAAAGCCCTTCCACAGGATTTGGAAAAAAAGAATAAGACTTTTTTGGTAGTTTTTTATTTGATTTTAAAACACCAAAAAATTCACCACTTCTAATTGCATTTAAATAAACACAAAAACAAGCATCTCCACTGTCAACAGATTCTGTTGCAGCCCTATCAACATAACTATAAGAAATTTCTGTAGAACCTACATTTAAAATCTTTCCCAATAATAATCTATTTAAAACAATAATATCAGATTTTTCATCAAAAATTTCTCCACTATCAAACACTTTTTTAACTTTTTCAACATCATTTAAAACAAAAACACTATAAGATTCATCAGCATAAAATCCAAAAGAAATTCTTTCTTCTCTCCTACAATTAAACAACGTGCTTCGCATAGAATCTAGTGTCTTACAATGAATTATCTCAAAGTATTCAGAAACTTTTTTTAAAATTTCTTCACTATCAAACATAAAAAACCCGCTAACAAGCCTGTGATATGGAAGTGCTGTAAAAGAAAAATCATCTTTTAAAAAAGTTAATGTCAAAATATAGTCTTCTTTTTTTTCTCCTGTAGTTTCACCACTTTCTCTTAAAAAATCACGATATCTGATAGAAGCTTCATATTTTTCGACACCACCAAATATATAATATACCCTGTCTTTAAAAAAATCAAGTAAAAAATTAATAGATTCTAAATCTTCAATTTTCCAAATTTTATGTACAACATTTCGTTGTTTTGCTTTAAATATGTAGCTAGAAATCATTTTTCCATTTATCAAATTCAAAAATTTTTTACTATCCTTACAATCGACAAAAGCACAAATAGGAGAAGAAGAAAAACCAGAATTTTTTAAAAATTCAAAATTTGTTCTAACATCCTCTTCATTAGTTTCTTCACATGTTGTAACATAATCTTCCCCCATTTCTGGCAATTTTAGTGTTCCAACAACTCCTTTTAAACTATATAAAACACCAGATATTTTATAAGCCATCTCATATATATAAAACGCCGGATTTTTAGATTGAACCAAAACA
The DNA here is from genome assembly GCA_902772105.1 of Oscillospiraceae bacterium. Classification (GTDB taxonomy): domain Bacteria; phylum Bacillota; class Clostridia; order Oscillospirales; family Ruminococcaceae; genus RUG12519. The sequence continues at coordinate 41,827 of CACXZI010000004.1, forward strand.
CTGCCCTCAACCCAATTTTTAAAATCAGACCTCCCTTCTCTATTATCTTTAAAATTAAAAACATTATGTTCATTCTTTTTAAAAATTAAAGACTTTTCATAAGACTCAACCTCAAAATTATATGGACAAACAAATCTAGAAAAATTATTTGACTTTTCATATTTATTAAAATAATTTCGCCCTAAAAACGGTTTAAAAACTTCCATTTTTTTTTAACTCCTTTAATAAAATAAAAAAAAACTAAAAAATCTTAATTTATATAAAAAATTTTTAACATTAAAAACAAATAACATTTTATTTATAATTTTAAAAAAAGTAAATAACTAAAAAGTAAAATTTTGTCTAATAGAAATATGTAAAAGTAAAATATGATATAATAAAATTAACAAAAATTAACAAAGGAAATCTTTAAGATGAAAAATTTAAAAATAAAATCCTATTGCAAAATTAATTTAGCACTTTTAATAAAAAGCAAAAGGAAAGACAACTACCACGAAATAAATAGCATAATGCAAACAATTTCTCTTTTTGACACAATAAAACTAAAAAAAAGCAATAAATTAAGCTGTAGAACAAACATTAAAGATATTCCAACAGATGAACAAAATCTTGCAATTAAAGCAGCAAACGTTTTTTTTAGTAATGTTAAAACGTCAAAAAAAGTTAAAATAAAAATAAAAAAGAGAATTCCAACAAAAGCTGGTTTAGGTGGAGGAAGTTCAAACGCCGCATTTGTTCTTTTGGGGTTAAACAAACTATTTAAAACAAATTTAGAAAAAAAAACTCTTTTAAAATTAGCAGAAAAAATAGGAGCAGATGTCCCTTTTTTCATATATGGTGGAACTGCTGTTGTTGAAGGTTTAGGAGAAATCGTCAAAAAAATAAAACCAATTAAAAATTTTTATATAGTTTTAGTTAAGCCAAATTTTGGAGTTGACACAAAAAAAGCTTATGAAAAATATGATGAACTAAAAATCAAAGAAAAAAAGTCTATAGAAAAAATAATTTTGTCGATTTCTAAAGGAGAAAAAATAGAAGAAATAGCAAAAAAATTATTTAATGACTTTGAAAAAGTGATAGAAAACAAAATAATATTTGAAATAAAAAACAAAATGAAAGAATATGGTGCGCTATCTTGCAACCTAACTGGATCTGGTTCTTGCGTTTTTGCAATTTTTGAAGACAAAACAAAAGCAAAAAAAGCAAAAAAACTTTTTAAAAAAGAAAAATTTAAAACCTTTTTATGTAAACCAATAGATAAAATTTTTTAATATTGAATATTTTTTTTAATTTTAACCCATTCTTTTTATGCAACATTTTTGGATGGGAGAAAATAAATGCAATATTTTAAATTAAAAAAAACGAAAAAAATAACAAATATAGAAATTTCAATTCTTTTTGGATTAATAACAGCAATTTTGATGTCTTTTTTTGGATGTTTAAAACAAACCGAAAATTTAGAAAAAAACGTCTTAAGGCTACATATTCTAGCAAATTCAAATTCAAAAGAAGACCAAAGCGTTAAACTAAAAGTCCGCGATGAAATTTTAAAAAACTTTGATTTTAACACGTACAATAATGATATAAACAAATCAAAACAAAAAATAAGGAGTGAATTAAAAGAAATAGAAGCTGTGGCAAAAAAAACACTAGAAAAAGAAGGATTTGATGATAGCGTTAAAGCAAGCCTAGAAAAAACATATTTCGATACAAGAGAATATAAAAATTTTTCAATGCCAGCAGGAGTTTATGATGCACTTAAAATTGAAATAGGAAATGCAAAAGGAAAAAATTGGTGGTGTGTTATGGTTCCTTCCATGTGTGTGCCCGCCGCTTCAGAAAAACAAAAAGCAATAAACACTTTTAACGACGGCGAAAAAGACCTAATAACAAAAGGTAACAAAACCGAAATTCGCTTTAAATCCATAGAAATCTTCAAAAACATCTTTTTATTACGTAGATAGTTTTTCATTACGTAGAAAATTTGATATTATTTTTAGTGGATCACTCGCCAAAAAATTCAATCTAATTTGAAGACCTGCTAAATCCTTTTTTCATTACGTAGATAATTTAATATTATTTTTAGTGGATCACTCGCCAAAAAATTTTATCTAACTTTATTCGGCCTGCTAAACTCTTTCGTTACGTAGAAAATTTGATATTATTTTTATTAGGTCACTCGCCATAAAATTTTATCTAACTTTATCTGGCCTGCTAAATTCTTTTTCATTACGTAGAAAATTTGATATTATTTTTAGTAGGTCACTCGCCATGAAGTTTAATCTAACTTTATTCGGCCTGCTAAATTCTTTTTTCATTACGTAGAAAATTTATGAAATTTATAATAGTTCACTCGCCATAAAGTTTCATTGAATTTTACTCGAACTGCTAAACTTAATTTAATATTTCACTAAAATTTTTAAAAATATATCATTAAACATAAACATATTTAATAACCATATATTTTTACTTAATTTCTTAATTCCCTTATTTAAAATATTTTGTATATTTTAAATATATTTTTTTAAACTATATTTTTAATTATCAATATCCAAAATTTCTACAAAATATTAAAAAACTAATTAAACAAATTCTTTAAAATCTTAATCCTTTACAACAATAAAAGATATTTTCAAATTTCTTATGTAACATATTCATTTTAAAATAAATATATAATTAAAATATTCCCACCATAACAGATTTCTATTTTAAAGCACATCTAAATTCTTTCCTTTTAAAAAACCTTTAACCCACATCAAAATTTTTAAAATAACACCACAAAAATCTCCCTGAAAAATTCCTAAAAAAAACTATTTTTCAGCCTCTTTTTTAGCCTTATCTATTAAAAAAGCATTTATAAATCCGTCAAGATCACCATCCATAACTGCGTTTATGTTAGTGTTTTCAAACTTTGTTCTATGATCTTTAACCATAGTATACGGCATAAAAACATACGACCGAACCTGCGACCCCCATGCAATTTCTTTTTGAACCCCTTTAATATCCTCAATTTTTTCAAGATGCTGCCTTTCTTTAATTTCAACAAGCTTAGATTTTAAAAGCTTCATAGCAGTATTTCTGTTTTGAATTTGACTCCTTTCATTCTGACAAGAAGTAACAATTCCAGTCGGAATATGCGTCAGTCGAACAGCAGAAGATGTTTTGTTAACATGCTGCCCACCTGCTCCACTTGCTCTGAAAACATCCATCTTAATGTCATCATCAGATATTTCCACATTTAAATCTTCATCTATTTCCGGCAAAACCTCAACAGATGCAAAAGATGTGTGCCTTCTTCCAGATGCATCAAAAGGAGAAACACGAACAAGCCTATGAACTCCAGCTTCAGACTTTAAAAAACCATATGCATTTTCTCCTTCAATTAAAATTGAAATGCTTTTAATTCCAGCTTCTTCCCCATCAACAATATTTAAAACTTTAACCTTAAAACCACGTCTTTCAGCCCATCTGTCATACATCCTATAAAGCATCTGAACCCAATCCATTGCTTCTGTTCCACCTGCTCCTGCATGAAGAGTTAAAATAGCGTTTTTAAAGTCATATTCTCCATTTAGCAATATCTCCAAAGATTGGCTTTCAATATCTTGTTCTAATTCTTTTAAATAGCTCTCAAGCTCAGAAAATAAAGAATCATCATCTTCCTCTTCAATCATCTCAAGCAGAGCATCGCAATCGTTTTTCTTCTCAACAACATCCTGAAATTTTTCAACTTTGTTTTTTAAGCTACTGCACTTTTGAGTTATCTTTTTAGCTTTTTCCACATCTTCCCAAAAATTTTCACTAGCAATTTCCTTTTCAAAATCTTTAATTTGTTGTTCTAAAAATTCTAAATTAAGTGAAGCTTTAAGCTTTTCAATTTTAGGAGCACATTCACCAATTTTTTCTTTAAAATACATAAACTTAACAATATCCATAGCTTTTTCTAATCCTTCTTATTTAAAAGTCACAGATAAATTATACACATAAATTAAAATAAAAATCAACTATTAAAAAATAAAATATTATGTCGAATAAAATAAAAGATATTGTAAAATTAAAAGAAAATTAATTTTTTTGTTGATTATTAATCTAAAACATAGTATAATGTCAACATAATGTTATTTCACAAAGAGGAAAAAAGTATGAAGGAAAAAAAAGTTGCTGTTTTAATGGGAAGCAAAAGCGATATGGCAGTGGTTGAAAAAACAATAAACAAATTAAAAGAATTTGAAATAGAAACAAAAGTTTTCATAATGAGTGCGCACAAATCTCCAAACTACACAATAAATTTTGCAAAAAAAGCTGAAGAAAATGGATTTTTAGTAATAATAGCAGCAGCAGGAATGGCAGCTCACCTAGCAGGAGTAATAGCAGCAAACACAACACTTCCTGTTATTGGGCTGCCAATAAATTGTTCAATAAACGGGTTAGATGCACTATTTTCAACAGTTCAAATGCCAAAAGGAGTTCCAGTTTTAACGGTTGGAATAGATGCTTGTGAAAATGCTGCAATTGCTGCATGCCAAATTTTAGCTTTAAACGACGAAAAACTAAAAGAAAAACTAAAAAATATGAAGAAACAATTAGAAGAAGACATAATAAATCAAAACGAAAAAATTTAATTTAAAAAGGGGTGTTTTTGTTTTGGAAAAGTTAGAACAAATATATGAAGGAAAGGCAAAAAAGGTTTATAAAACAGAAAAAGAAGATTTAGTAATAGTTAGCTACAAAGACGACGCAACAGCATTCAACGGGCAAAAAAAAGGAACAATTGAAGGAAAAGGGGCAATCAACAACCAACTAACAAATCATTTCATGAAAATTTTAGAGAAAAACTCAATTAAAACTCAGTTTGTTGAGGAAATTTCAGAAACAGAAACAGTTGTTAAAAAGGTTAAAATAATTCCACTAGAAGTTATTGTTAGAAATGTTGCTGCTGGGTCTTTTTCAAAAAGATATGGCGTTGAAGAAGGCTTAGTTTTAAAAACTCCTTCCCTAGAATTTTCTTTAAAAGATGACGCTTTAGGAGATCCATTAATAAACTATTTTCATATTTTAGCTTTAGATATAGCAACAAAAGAAGAAATAGAAAAAATAAAAGAATATAGCTTTAAAATAAACGAAATATTAAAAGAATATCTACTAAAATTCAATATAAAATTAATAGATTTTAAACTAGAGTTTGGAAAAACAAAAGAAGGAGAAATAATTCTAGCAGATGAAATTTCGCCGGATACATGCAGATTTTGGGATAAAGACACAAACGAAAAGCTAGATAAAGATAGATTCAGAAGAAATATGTTAAAAGAAAACTATGGTTATGAAGAAACCTTTAAAAGAATATTAAAAAAATAAAATTTTATTAATACATATATTTTCAAACAAAATATAAATAAATGAAGGGTTGTTTAATATGAAAAATTCTATACATGAAGAGTGTGGAGTTTTTGGAATATATACAAAAGAAAGCTCATACGACGCTGCAACTAGTTGCTATTTTGCTTTATATGCATTGCAACACAGAGGTCAAGAAAGTTGTGGAATTGCAGTAAACGATAGAGGCTTAATAAAATGTCATAAAGAAATAGGATTAGTTTCAAAAGCTTTTAACGATGAAAAAATTAAAGCTTTAGGGCACTCTAATATGGCAATTGGGCATGTTAGATATTCAACAACAGGAACAACAGTAGTTGAAAATGCTCAGCCACTTTTTATTAAACATCATAAAGGTCCACTAGCTTTAGCACATAACGGAAACATAACAAACGCACAGGAACTAAGGCAAAAACTAGAATCTAAAGGAGCAATTTTCCACAGCAGCAGCGATTCAGAAGTTATAGCATATGCAATAACAAGCAATAGACTAAAAACAAATTCAATTGAAGAAGCTATTAAAAAAACAATGAAAATAATAAAAGGAGCATATAGCCTAGTTTTAATGTCTGCTCAAAAATTAATTGCAGTTAGAGACACAATAGGTTTTAGGCCACTTTGCATGGGGAAAACAAAAGATGGATCTATAATGTTTGCATCCGAAAGTTGTGCTTTTTCAATTGTTGGAGGAGAATTCATAAGGGACGTTAAACCAGGAGAAATAATAGTTATTAAAGATGGCATCATCACCTCGGATGAAACTTTTTGCAAAAGAAAACCAAAACTTTGTATATTTGAATATGTTTATTTTTCAAGACCAGATAGCGTAATAGAAAAAAATAGCGTATATAAAGCAAGATTAGAATCAGGAAAAATTTTAGCAAGAGAATGCCCAGCAAACGCCGACGTTGTTGTTGGTGTGCCAGATTCAGGGTTAATTGCAGCCAAAGGTTTTTCAGAAGAAAGCAAAATAAAATATTGCGATGGATTTATAAAAAATAAATATATAGGAAGAAGTTTTATAGAACCAACACAAAGCATGCGAGAAAATGTTGTTAAAATAAAGCTAAATGCAATAAAACCAAATGTTGAAGGAAAAAAAGTTGTTATGATTGATGACTCAATAGTTCGTGGAACAACTTGTAAAAGAATAGTTAAAATTCTAAAAAACGCAGGCGCTAAAGAAGTTCATGTTAGAATTGCCTGCCCTCCTTTTAAAAACCCGTGTTATTTTGGAACAGATATAGATAGCAGAGATAATTTAATAGCTTGCAAGATGTCTTTAGAAGAAATAACAAATTTCATAGGAGCAGATTCTTTAGGTTTTTTAAGCTTAAATGGTTTGAAAAAAATAGTAGACACAAATAATGTTGACTTTTGTGTTGGATGTTTTAATGGAAAATATCCCGAAGCACCGCCAAAAGAACCATTAAAAAACAAATTCGATAAAAAAATTGAATTGAAAGGCAAAATTTTATGAAAAAAAATGACAATGCCTATAAAAAATCCGGTGTGGATGTTGAAAAAGGCTATGAATCTGTTAGGTTAATTAAATCTTTAATTGAAGAAACAAAAACAAAAGGTGTTTTAGGTTCAGTTGGAGGTTTTTCGGGCTTTTTTGAACCAGATTTTAAAAACTATAAAAATCCAGTTTTAGTTTCAGGAACAGATGGAGTGGGAACAAAAATTAAGGTTGCAATGAAACTAAAAAACCACAAAACAATTGGAATAGATTGTGTTGCAATGTGTGTAAACGACATAATCTGTAGTGGTGCTAAACCTTTGTTTTTTTTAGATTATATTGCATGTGGAAGAAACAATCCAGAAAAAATAAAAGATATAGTTTTTGGAATAAAAGAAGGATGTTTAGATTCAAACATGGCTTTAATAGGAGGAGAAACAGCAGAACACCCAAAAATAATGCAAGAAGATGAATATGACTTAGCAGGATTTGCAGTTGGAATTGTTGAAAAAGAAAAAATTTTGCCAACTAATAATATAAAACCGGGTGACATTTTAATAGGTTTAGAATCTAGTGGTTTACACTCAAACGGATTTTCTTTAGTTCGAGAAATTTTTAACCTTGAAACCGAAAATTTAAACAGCGATTGTGGAGTTTTAGAAAAAAGTTTAGGAGAAACACTACTAACCCCAACGAAAATATATGTAAAACCAATTGAAGCCCTTTTAAAAGAAGTTAAAGTTAAAGCACTTTGCCACATAACAGGAGGTGGCTTTTTTGAAAACATACCAAGAATATTGCCAAAAGAGCTAACAGCAACAATATATAAAGAAAAAATAAAAACGCATAACATCTTCAAATTAATAATGAAAAGAGCAAATATAGCAGAACAAAACATGTTTGAAATTTTTAATATGGGAGTTGGGATGATTTTAGTTGTTTCTGAAGAAGACGAAGAAAAAACAATTAAAATTCTAAATAAAAACGGAGTATGTTCATACACACTAGGAAAAGTTGAAAAAGAAGATCAAAAGGTAAAAATAATATAAAATTTTTGGAGGGAGCATTTGAAAAACATAACAGTTTTAGTTTCAGGATCGGGAACAAATCTAAAAGTTTTAATAGATTCAATTAAAGAAAAAAAAATTAGAAACGGCAGAATAAATTTAGTTATATCTTCTAAAAAAGACGCAAAAGCATTAGATATTGCAAAAAAAGAAAACATCAAAACCATTGCTATTTCAAAAAAAGATTTCAAATCTGATGAAGAATATCAAGAGGAAATGTTTAAAAGTCTAAAAAAAGAAAACCCAGATTTAATTGTTTTAGCAGGTTTTTTATATATATTATCAGAAAAAATTGTGAAATATTTTAAAAACAAAATAGTAAATATACACCCTTCCCTAATCCCCTCTTTTTGTGGAAATGGAATGTATGGCTTAAACGTTCACAAAGCAGTTTTAGAAAAAGGAGTTAAAATAACAGGAGCAACAGTGCATTTTGTTAATGAAAAAGCAGATGAAGGCCCAATAATACTACAAAAATGCATAAAAGTTAAACAAACAGATACACCAGAAATACTACAAACAAGAGTTAAAGAGGAGGTTGAATGGAAAATTTTAAAAAAGGCGGTAAATTTAATATGTTTAGATAAAGTGAAAGTTATTAACAATAAAACATATATAAAAACTTGAAACAATAACTTAAATTTTAAAACGTATTAAATTTAATAAAAACAAAAAAAGATCAGTAAGAAACTCAAAATTAAATAACAAACTAAATTTTCCACAATTTAAAAAATTCAAATATATTTTAATTTTAAAATATAAAACCAAAAATAAATATTAAATAAGCCTTAAAAAAGATTATTAATTTAAAATTGAAATTATAAAGAGAATTAATATAAAAACCTAAAATTAGGTTTTAAACTAATTTTAAAAATAAAACAATTAATACTAAATGAATATATTAAATTTTAAAATGCTTAGAATTAAAATATAAAAAATCAGCAAAAAATATCCTAATTTAAAAACATCCAACTAGCTTAAAAAATATAAAAAAATTGATGTGAAAATCTAAATATATTTAAATAAAACGGGATGCCTAAGTTATAATAATTCAAAACAAAAAGGAGTTAATATGAAAACTTAAAATTAAAATATAAAAAGATTTAATATAACATTAAATGAAAAGTCTTTCTTAATTTTAACATAAACAAACTAAATATTAAGCTAAATATTAAAAATATAACTTAAGAAAAAAAGATCTTAATTTTAAAATATAAAACCAAAAATAAATATTAAATAAACCTTAAAAAAGATTATTAATTTAAAATTGAAATTATAAAGAGAATTAATATAAAAACCTAAAATTAGGTTTTAAACTAATTTTAAAAATAAAATAAAACAATTAACATCAAATAAATAAATTGAATTTAAAAATAAAAATATAGCAATAAAATTAAAAGGAGTTAATATGAAAACTTAAAATTAAAATATAAAAAGATTTAATATAACATTAAATGAAAAGTCTTTCTTAATTTTATAAACAAACTAAATATTAAGCTAAATTAAAAATATAACTTAAAAAAAACACATCTTAATTTTAAAATATAAAAACTTAAAATATATTTAAATAAACTAGGATCCAAAATTATAATAATTCAAAACAAAAGGAGAATATTATGAAAACTTAAAATTAAAATATAAAAAGATTTAATATAACATTAAATGAAAAGTCTTTCTTAATTTTAACATAAACAAACTAAATATTAAGCTAAATAATCTTTTAAATAAAGGAGTTAATATGAAAACAATTGAAGGTTATTTTAAAACAATTAACTATCCAGGGCGAGGAATAATAGTTGGCGCTAACAAAACTTTAACAGAAATTTTTATTGCATATTTTATAATGGGCAGGAGCGAAAATTCAAAAAATAGGATATTTGAATTAGATGAAGAAAAAAACCTAACAACCAAACCTTTTAAAAAAGAAAAAGTTGAAAATGAAGAACTAATAATATATAGAGCTGTAGCAAAATTTAAAGAAAAAATAGTAATATCAAACGGGAGACACACAGAAACAATTTTAAAAGGTTTAGAAAATGGAAAAACATTTAACGAAAGCCTAAACAAAACATCATTTGAAGAAGACCCGCCAATTTTAACTCCAAGAATTTCCGCCCTTTTAGAGCTAGATGAACCCAAAATAAAATATACACTTTCAATTATTAAAAGCAACCAAAACGAAACTTCGGTTAAAAGATTTTTCTATTCATATCAACCTGCCTTAAAAGCAACAGGCCATTTAATACATACATATATGAAAAAAGAAAACAACGAAACAAATAGCTTTTTTGGAGAACCAATAGAACTAAAAACGCCAGAAACACTAGACGATTTTGAAAAAGAGATATGGAATTCATTAAACCAAGAAAACAAAATTAGTTTATTCACAATGTCGATTAACATTAAAACAAAAGAAGAAAAAACAAAAATAATAAATAAAAATCAATAAATATTAAATAAAAAGGAGAAAAAACATGAAGGAATTAGAACTAAAATATGGCTGTAACCCTAATCAAACCCCAGCAAAAATTTTTATGAAAGATGGCAAAAATCTACCGATTGAAGTTTTAAATGGAACACCAGGATACATAAATCTTATGGATGCCATAAACAGCTGGCAACTGGTTAAAGAGCTAGACTATTTAACAAATAAGCCAGCAGCAGCATCTTTTAAACACCTAAGTCCAGCAGGAGCAGCAATATATTCTCCCCTTTCAAAAGAACTAGAAAAAGCAATATTTGTTGATGATTTAAATTTAACCTCCCCAGTAGCAATATCTTATGCAAAAGCAAGAGGAGCAGATAGAATGTCTTCTTTTGGAGACTGGGCAGCAATTTCAAGAGAATGTGACACCGAAACCGCACTAATTCTAAAAAGAGAAGTTTCAGATGGAATAATAGCTCCTTCATACACCAAGGAAGCTTTAGAAATTTTAAAAACAAAGAAAAAAGGAAAATATAACATCTTAAAAATAGACAAAAACTACACCCCAGAAGCATTTGAAACAAGAGAAGTTTTTGGAATAACATTTATGCAAAAGAGAAACGATTCTGTTGTGACAAGAGAAGATTTAAAAAATATAGTAACAAAAAATAAAAGCATGAACGAAGAAGCAATAAATAATTTAATTTTAGCATCTTTAGTTGCTAAATACACTCAATCTAACTCTGTTTGTTATGCAAAAAACAATATGGCAATAGGAATAGGAGCAGGCCAACAATCTAGAATACATTGCACAAGGCTTGCTGGAGATAAAGCAGACAATTTCTTTTTAAGACAAAGCGAAGCTGTTTTAAATCTGCCTTTTAAAGAAAACATAAAAAGAGCAGAAAGAGATAACGCAATAGATTTATATGTTAACGAAAAATATGATGAACTTTTCACAAAAGAAAGCCTAGAGCATCTTTTTTATGAACAACCAAAAGTTTTAACAAAAGAAGAAAAAATAGCTTATATAAATAAACAAAGTGAAGTGTGTTTATCTTCGGATGCATTTTTCCCTTTTAGCGATAATATAAAAAGAGCAGCAAAATCTAAGGTTTTATATATAGCGCAACCCGGTGGATCTATATCAGACGAAGAAGTTATAAGAGCATGTGATGAACTAGGAATTGTTATGGCATTCACAAAAAAAAGATTATTTCATCATTAAAAAATTAAAGGAGGGTTTTTAATTGAAAGTTTTAGTAATAGGAAAAGGTGGAAGAGAGGATGCTATTTTAACCTTTTTGCAAAAATCAAAAGAAATTGAAAAACTATATTGCCTACCAGGAAATGCAAATACACAAAAAAAAGCAGAAAATGCCAACATATCCGAAATGGATAATGAAAAAATAGTTGAGTTTGTTAAAAAAGAAAAAATAGATTATGTTGTTGTAACACCAGACAACCCTCTTTCAAATGGGCTAGTAGACGACATTGAAAAGATAGGAGTTAGCTGCTTTGGCCCAAATAAAAAAGCTGCCGAAATAGAATCTAGCAAGATATTTGCAAAAAATTTAATGAAAAAATATAATATAAAAACAGCAGATTTTGAAGTTTTTGATAACTGCGAAAAAGCTTTAGAATATGTTAATAGTTTAGAAAAATTCCCAACAGTAATAAAAGCAGATGGGCTTGCATTTGGAAAAGGAGTTATTATAGCAAACAACAAAGAAGAAGCAAAAGAAGCAATTATAGATATGATGCAAAACGAAAAATTTAATGAAAGCGGAAAAAAAATAGTAATAGAAGAATTTTTAGAAGGAGTTGAAGTTTCTCTTTTAACCTTCACAGATGGAAAAACAATAAAACCAATGGTTTCTTCAATGGACCACAAAAGAGCACTAGAAAACGACAAAGGCCCAAACACAGGTGGAATGGGAGTTATTGCGCCAAACCCTTTTTATACAAAAGAAATAGCTAAAATATGTGAAGAAGAAATATTAAAACCAACAATTAATGCCATGCAAAAAGAAGGTCGTCCTTTTAAAGGGTGTTTATATTTTGGGCTCATGATAACAAAAAACGGGCCGTATGTAATAGAATATAACTGCCGATTTGGAGACCCAGAAACGCAAGCAGTTCTCCCCCTTTTAAAAACAGATCTATTTAAAATAATGAAAGCAACAAGCGAAGGAAATTTAGAAAATTTAGAAATAGAATTTGAAGAAAAAAGTTGCGCTTGCGTTGTTTTAACATCAAAAGGATATCCAGAAAAGTATGAAACAGGATTTGAAATTAGATTTAACCAAGAAGAAGAAGAAAACGTTTTTATTTTTCATAGTGGAACAAAAATAGAAAACGAAAAAATTTTAACAAACGGAGGAAGAGTTATTGCATGTTCTTGCGTTAAAGATACATTAAAAGAAGCAATTGAAAAAGCTTATGAAGTTGCTGAAAAAATAGAATTTAAAAACAAATTTTATAGAAAAGACATAGGCAAAAAAGCTTTAAATAAACCTATTTATAGTAATGTTTAATTTTAAATTTAACTAAACATAAAAATAGTTAAAAACGTTTTTATTTTTCATAGTGGAACAAAAATAGAAAACGAAAAAATTTTAACAAACAAAGGAAGAGTTATTGCATGTTCTTGCGTTAAAGATACATTAATTGGAATTTATTATATTTTCTACAAAATAAATTAATCTTCAACAAATAAAATTTATAATTAACAATTCAAAAACATATAAATAAACAATAATTTATCTAACAAAACCATACCTAAAGTTTTGAACGAAACACCATAAACAAATGGCAACTGGCTAAAAAACTAAATTATTTAAACAAAAAACCAAATAGAGCGTTTTTCTTTGAGAACTAAGTGACATTTCCAAAATAATGTAACACCAAAACCTCATTAATTTTAAAAAGATAAGTTTTAGAAAGAAACTCTAGAAATTTTAAAAACAAAAAAATCTATGCCTGTTTTTTTTTACAAAAAAATAGCAAACATTTAAACCTTGTTTGCTATAGTGTTTCAGTTAAAACTAAACCATATATAATTATTAAATAAAACGTTAACTTATAAACTAACGCTACTTGTTTTACCAAATTTTTAATTATTAAAATTTTTCTATAAATTTAAGATATAATTTCAAAACTAACATTTTAACTACAAAAAACTAACACTTTAAAGTTATATACTCATTTAAAGCACAAAAAGCATCCTTAAAACCAAACTTTTCAAAATCAAAATAATTCTTTAAACAACAATCTATTCTTTCAACATCTTCTAACATCGTATTTATTTTTGACAATTTATTGTCTTTCAAAATCCTTGTTAATTCTTTAATATCTGATTCATCAACAATTTTTAAAGTGTTATTCCCTGTTAATTCATTATTATCTGATTCATCAACAATTTTTGAAGTGCTATTCTCTTTCTCTAAACTTTCTATATCTTCTTTTAATAATTCAATATACTTATCAAAACATTCTATAATATATTTAACTATAGCTCTATCCACTTTAAAATCATTTTTTAAAGTTTCTAAACGTTTCCTAGCAAGTTCAATATTGCTACAATGAGCCTTTAATAAAGATAATTTATCCTTAATTTTTGCTATATCATCAATTTCCATACGTTTAGTTTTAGAATTATATTCCATAAAATCTTTAAAATCCTTCTTCGCATCTTCTAAATCATCTTTAAAAATTTTAATATCTTTAAGTTTTGCTTCTTTAATTGCACTTTTTATTTCATTTAACTCTTTAATATCACAAGAATCAAAGCTCACAACATTATGAGTGTATTTATCATCTTTATACTTTATATTAAATAAATTACAAAAAATATTTTTCGAAATTTTTTCATTAAACAATCCTGCACCTGTTAATATCTTTTTAAGAATGATATATGTGTTCATAAAATAAACATAATCTTTAACATCAGTTTTACTTTTCTCAAGGCAATCTTCATATTTTATTTCAACATTAACAACAGCACCACCCCTTAATAAACGAAACCCTTGAGCCATACCCGTAAGCAATCTCTTCTTAAAATTTAAATCAGATTCATCGCTAGTACTATCTGTTGAATCTTCAGCGGTTTTATCACCACCATCATTTGCTATATTCCTTTCTTCACCATTATTCTCCATAGCACTAGTAGCAACACAAAAACTAATAGCAAAACCTAAACTTAAAAATATTCCTAATAATTTTTTATTTAATTTCATAACTAAAACCTCTTTCTACCTTTCAAATAAAAATAAAAAAATTTTAAACACTTTTTAATCTTTAAATTTATCATAATTTAAATTTTTAACATCTATTAAAATTCTTCGAAACCTTTCTAAATTTTGTTTCATGCCTTTTATAGTAACTTCATATACGGCTTTTGATATTTTGCTGAATTTCTCTCCCTCCATTTTTTCTTCATATTCTTTTTTAACTTGTCCTAATGATTTAGTAACATTATTAATTTCATCAGCTAAAAAATCTTTAATATCTTTTTTAGCGCCTTCAAAAAAATTAAATGCAATTTTATCATCAGTAAAAATTTCACTAGCTTTTTCAACAACCTCTCCTATTATTAGTTTCAAATCCTTTGCTTTTTCTTTATATATAGATAATAAAATTTTTCTAAACACACCTATTGGACCTTCCATTTTTTCAGAACAAATATCCATCAAAAGACTATATTTTATTTTTTTATCAAATAAACCAAACTTTTCTAATATAAATTTAATCTTTCCATATGCATCTACACGATTTTTTATATCTTCATTATCAATAACCACATTCTCTACAACATCTTTTCTTTCTTTTTCCGTAGCACTGAAAAAAAAAAAAAAACTATCAAACTTAAAAATATTCCTAAAAATCTTTTATTTAATTTCATAACTAATACCTCATTCACCGTTTTCCTCCAATATTATACAAAAAAAGCTAAAAAATGTCAATATATTTTTTAAAAAATTTAAATAAACAATAATCTAACGGCAAAATTCAACATTTTTTCATTTAGTGTAATATATTAAAAATAAAGTCTCTTAAGATTTTAAACTAACCCTAAGAGACTTTTTATTTATAAAACGATTTTTAAACTAATTAAAATATTTCCCCTGTTCTTAAATCCTTTAAATTTTTATTAAATTTAAAATCTTTTTCTAAACCTTTAATGTCATCATATTTTAAATTAATTATTTTTTTAACGCTATCTTCAGAAAAATTAACAAAATCCTTTATATTTTTAACATATATTCTACGTTCATCTTTAATAGATTCAATTTTATTTTCAAAGTCTTTAGACTTTTCTTTTTTGCTATCTAATTGTTTAATTAGCTCATTTAATTCTTTTATATGTTTCTTTTGAAATTCTATATCACTATCTCTATTATCACTTTCTTCTTTACTTTTAGCATTATCTTTCATTTTTCCCAAATTTTCTAAAGATTCATTAGCAACTGCTAATTCTTCTTCTAAAACAGCTTTATCTCCTTTTTCTAAAGCATTTTCATACCTTTTCACTTCTTGTTTATCTTTATTAATATAATCTTCATAATGTTTTTTTAAATCTTGTTTTGCTATATCAAAATCATCCTTTGTTATTTCTATTTTATTTACATCTAAATTTAAAATAGCTTCTTTGAATTTATTTGCATCTTTTAAATCATCAAAAAATAAATCTAATTCTGTTGTTAATTTTAATCTTTTTCCATCTCCACTAATTATTTTGTTTAAAACTCTTTCTTTGATTTCTTCAGTTAATAAACCTTTGTCATTTAAAATCTTTTTCATAATAATATAGAAAACAACAGCATCTTTTTCATCGGTTAAATTGTCATAATTATTTGGTTGATTAAGATTTTCTCTTGGTTTCATATCTTTATTCTTTATGATATATTCTGCTGCAACAAATTTGCTTTTATCTTTAACACTGCTAATATCTCTAGCACTAGCAATAATACTAAAACCACTAACCATTCCTAAACTTAACAATATACCTAAAAATTTTTTATTTTTCATAAATAAACATCTCCTTTTTATGACATTTTTTAAATTATAATACGACCATTATATATATATATTGTCAAGATATTTTTGACATTTTTTTAAATAATATTAAATTTATATAGATTTATTATTTAATATCTAAAATTTATTATACTGTTAAATTAAAATATAAAATTTCTATATAAAAATCACCAATTAATTTTTATATTTTAGAACTTTTTTAATATTAAAATTTAATTTTATAAATAAATTAATTCAACATAGCTAATTTAAAAAATCTTAGCATTTTTATTAATATTCAATTTTAAATTAACTACAATTTAAAATTCTTTAACTGCTTTTAAAAGGCTTTCAAATCTTTTTAATTCACAATTCATATCGCTTAATATAGATATAAATTGATTTCCTGATATTCCTATAAATTTTTCCCCCTCTATGTAGTCTTCATATTGTTTTTTAACTTTTTTTATTGTTTTTTGCAAATCATAAATTTCACCAATTAAATAATTTTCAATATCTTTTTTCGATTTTTTTAAATATTCATAAGAAAATTCTTTTTCACTTTTAAAAATTTCAATAACTTTTTTTTCAAATTCAAAATCATATGGCCTCAAACTATACATATCTTTATGTATAGCCCTCAAAATTTGTTTTACTATTTTTATTGGATCTTTTAATGTTTTAAAACAAACTTCTTCCAAAACCATCTCTTTTAACTTTATATTAAACAATTTAAATACATCACATATATATTTAATTTTTCCATAGATATATATACGATTCACTACATCTCTTTTTTCAATATCGATATTTTCTACACTAATTAAATTTTCTTCATTTTTGCCTTCCATAGCACTAGCAGCAGTATTAAAAATTATTAAAACACCTAAACTCAATAAAATAACTAAAAATTTTCTGCGCATTTTCATAATAACACCTCGCCTTATGATTTAACAATATTATACAAAAAAGGCAAAAAATGTCAATTTTCTATATAAAAATAAATTTAACATAGGTTAAAAATTTAAAGTGATTTAATAAAATTTAAAAAAAGCACTAGCAAAATTTCGCTAGTGCTTTTTACATTTAATTAAATTTTATCTTGTTCCTTCTTTTAAGCTTTTATTTATTTTAGCAAAATCTTCTTCACTATGTCTAACAGCTTCTTTTACACCAAAATTAAACTTTGAAATTATATTTTTAACATCGTCAAATTTAACGCTACCTATCTCTTTTAAAATTTTCTCAAGTTTTTCTTTTTCTTCTTCATGACAATAATGTTTTAAATCTATTGATTCTTTAACTAATTTTTTTATCTTTTCAACACCTTTTTTAAATTCTTCTTGAGTTAATGCACTATTTTTTTCTTTATTTAAAACTGTAATAAATTCAGAATTTTGTTTGTTTAATTCTTGTATTTTATTTTTCATGCCTTCTAAGTTCAAACCTTGAAAATTTTCTTCACCATCTTTACCAGTTAAATCAATAGACATTTCGGTTGGAATTTTTGGATCTAAATAAACTGGACTTTGCTTTTGTTTATCAAACATACCATAAGGAACCATAGTCTGCATCTTCAAGCCTTCATATGCTAATTTATTTTGTTTTCCTGGTTTTTCTAAAGCTCTATCAAACAAAATATGAAGAGCAACAACATCTTTTAAATCTGTTCCTTTAAAAAAATGTTTATTAGATTCATCTAAGCTTTTTCCTTCATATGAAACATTAATAGAATCTGTAGATGGCAATAATGTTGCTGCGCTAGTAACTAAAGTTAAACTAAAAGTTAGCCCTAAAGCCATTAAAACTCCTAAAAATTTTTTATTTTTCATAAATAGACATCTCCTTTTTATACAAAAAGTTTAAAATAAACCCACCCTAAAATATAAATTTTGCTGCGCAGTAAATTTTTAAATTAAACTAATTTATGTTCTAACAACATAACTAAAATATTCCCCATCCCAATATATTTCAATATTTTTTAATAATTTTAAATAACTAATTCAACAAGATCTTTTATTTTAACGTGTATAAAAATCTCCATCTTTTATGTTGGTTATTTCATTTTTAAACTTAAATTTATTTTTAGATTCTTTAACCTTTTCAAATTTTAGTTTAGAAAGGTCTTTTAAATATGAATTAAGCCTATTTAATCCTTCATTTCCACAACTAATATACCTTTTAGTAGATTCTTTTAAATCTTTAAGTTCTCTTTCTAATTCTTTAGATTTTTCTTTTTTACTTTCTAATTCTTTAACATAGTTTTCAAATTTTTTAATATGATCTTTAATAGCTTTTATAGTTTCTTCATTATATCTAGCCTTAGTTTCAGCATCATTTATAGAATTCAGTTCTTTTAAATCTTGTTCTATAGCATTTTTTAATAAATCTATGTCACTAAGTTTTAATTTACCTTCACTTTTTGGTATTCTATTTTCTAAATTTTTAATACTTTCATTATATTTTTTCAAAACTTCTTCTTTTGCTTTATAAAAATCATCTTTTGTTATCTCTATCTTTTTAAAATCTGTTTTTTTAACAGCTTCTTGTAATTTTTTTAATTCTTTTTCATTTTCAACACAAAACTCAATTGCTTGCCCAATATTTTCTCTATCGCTTTCTCGTCCACCCATGGTTATTGGCAATTTAAGTTTTTGTTCTTTTCTATCACCCATAGTAATTTTATTTAATATTTGTGTTTTCATTTGTTCATCTAATAAACCATTTCCATCTAACATTTTTTTAATAGTTATGTAGAAACAAAGCATATCATTAACATCAGTTTTATTTTCTTTTGAATCGCTTCCATCAACAGAATAAGCAATAGAGCCATATTTATAATCATATTTTGCACTAGCAGCTAAAGTTAAACTAAAAGTTAGCCCTAAAGCCATTAAAATCCCTAAAAATTTTTTATTTTTCATAATAAACATCTCCTCATTCATTTTTTAATAAGCTAAATTTTTAATATCTTTATAATATTTTTTAATCGTTCTATTAATTCACACCTTAACAAGTTCAGCATTATTTATATTTTTTAATAGCAAAATCAAAATAAATTCTGCAATCAATAAATTATTATTAGTGCTATATATAATATCTTAAAAAACCAATATTTTTTATTGCCTATATATTTAAAAGCTTTGTTAAACATAATATATGTTACTAAACAGCCTTTAAAATTTGTTTCTTAATAAAACGTCCTATTAATGTTTTATATTTAAAGATATTTTTATAAAATTGTTAAAATTTTTTTATTTTTATTTAACAATAAATCTAATAGTTTTACTATTTATATCTAAAATTTTTTTAATATTTTTAATTCCCATTGCTGCAAAGGCCTTATGCTGCAGCAATAGTTTGAATTTAGTTTAAAATTTTTAGCCATTTTTTTTAATTAAAGATTTTTCAAATTCTTCTTCAGCTTTTTTCATTTTTTCATAATCTTCTTTGCTCATAATACTTTTATCATGTTCTTCGATTTCTTCTGTAACATCTTTTAAATCTTTAAATTTAACAAATTCTTTTGCTTTTTGAACTTCTTCAATTTTAATATTTCTAACTTCTTCAATTTTCTTCTCAAGATCTGGGATATAATCATTTTTTTGAAATTCAACACCATCTTTATTTAAATTAAGTTTTTTTTGTTCATCCTCATTTTCAACAACTTTTTTTAAATTTTCTAATTTTTGTTGCATTTGCTTAATTGCCTTTTCTTTAGATTTTTTAATATCTTTATCTTCCAATCCTGAAATTATTTTGTTTGCTTCCCCGTTTTTTATAATTTCTTCTAATTTATTAACAGCTATAGCTTCCAATTGAGATTGATCGCTATAGTCATAATAAAGTGGCATTTTTCCATCTTTTTTAAACATTTTTAGTTCTCCAGCTGGAATTAGCTCATTTTGGTTCACCAAATTTTGACTTTTCAAACTATTTTTTTCTAAAATCTTATCGTAAGCAGCACTTAAAGCCAAAATTTTGGCACCATCACTAACTTCATTACTTTTTTCATCAACAACATTTAATTCAACAGTTTTAATTTTCGCACTAGCAACAGCACTAAAAGCTGCTATCATAGAAACACTTAAAAATATTCCCATTAATTTCTTATTTAATTTTTTCATAAGTAATCACCTCACGTTAATTAATAATTTGTAAATCGTGTCGACCGATACTCTTTACACTAATATTTTCTCATGGATATACTAAAAGTCAAGTTACAATTTAAGAACAATAAAACAACAATATCCCTACAAAATAAACATTTTGTTTCTTTTTTGTTATATTTGTGTTACTTTTAAATTAAACTTTTAGTATAATTTTTAATATTTGATTTTAATTTTTTCGAAACCTAAAAGAAATTTTAAAGCAACAAAAACTTTTGTAACTTTTTCGAAGTCAAACTAATTAGTTTAACCAATTTTTATTTAATAATACATAAATTTTTCCATATTCTTTTAAATTAATAATATTTTTAAGTTAAATTTTTTTATGTTTTAGTATAAAAAAACTCCTAATATGAATTTTGTAATGTTTTTGTAACACTTTTGTTGAAAAATAACATATAATCTTTAACTTTCAACATTAAATCTTCTAATTTAGTTTAAAAATTTTAAATTTTCTAATAAAATAAGCCCATATTTATAAATATCCAATAAAAAATCAAATATATAAAATTTTTCTGAATATTTAATAGAAAATGTCTATTATAAACTCACAACAATATTCCTTCAAGTTTTTAGATAACTAATAAAACTATAAAAAATGTCATATATTTCTAGATGAAATAAAATTTATAAACCATATTATTATTTGGTTATATTATTAATTTGATTTTTTTGGTATTTTTTGGTATAATAACATCAAATTTTATAAAAATAGAGGTAGTTTATGTTAAAAAATGGAAAAATATTAATAGCTATATCAGCTATTTTAAGTTATTCTTTTTCATCACAATTTTTTAAAGCCACTGCTATGAAACCTGCTATGAAAAAAGAAATTAATGTTAATGAATATAAATCAGAAATAAATAAAATATATAACTCTAATATTGACAGAATATATAAAATTGAAAAATATATTGAAGATAAAAAAACAAAAAAATTAAAAATGTTTTCATCATGTCACGATGAAATTATTTATTATTTTATTATGTTTGAAAATATAAATCCTAATGAAATTGAAAGCATTGCAGAAGTAACAGGTAGCAATTCATATTATAAAAAACAAGGATTAGATATTGCATATATAGAAAATTTAATATATACAATTGAAAAAAAACAGCAAGCTAGAAATGATATGAATCCTCTGCGTCTTAACGATATAAAAAAACCTATAGATTACATGAGGACGATTATAAAAACTCTTAAAACTCAGTATGAAGAAAATTATTTAGAATATGAAAAAGATTTTTATGAAAAAATTAACAAAGGTATACTTTATATAGAAGAAAATAACCTATATAATAAAGAAATAAAAAATTTAGTAGAATTATATAAATATATCCACTTAAAATTACATAACAACATAATTGATAATATAACCTTCAATTTAGATTGCTTAAACAACATTTTAGAAGAAACAGAACATTATGTATCTTATTGCAAAGAAGACGAAAAAATATATGAAAATTATCAATATCACCCATCTAGATATCCTGGCAGAAAAAACAATAATATTTTAGATAATATTTTAGTAAAATTCAAAAACAACGTAGTAAAAATATTAAGAAATACACTTCCACCTACAAATAATGAAAATTTAAGTAATTTTTTTAAACAACAAAATAATAAATCAAAAAAAAATGAAATAGACTTTGAAGAAATAAAAAAATTATTTAAAACAGATAGTAAAATATTAAAAGAAAAAAATTTCGAAGATAAAAATTTTGAAAAAGAAAAAGATATCTTTGATGGAGTTAAATTTTTAAAATCAGATATAGAAAAAATTGCATCTATTAACAAAAATATTAAAGAAAATTTAGAATATTTAATTTTACTAAATGAAATAATTTTTAATAACATTAAAAATGAAATTTTTAAAAAAGGAACAGAAAATAATATTAATAATATCAAAAATAATGATTTAAATTTAAATAATAAAAATATAAAAGAAATTTCAAAAATAATAAAAAAATTATTTAAAACAAATAATGAAATATTGGAAGAAAAAAATTTCGAAGATAAAAATTTTGAAAAAGAAAAAGATATCTTTGATGGAATTAAATTTTTAAAATCAGATATAGAAAAAATTACATCTACTAACAAAAATATTAAAAAAAATTTAGAATATTTAATTTTACTAAATGAAATAATTTTTAAAAAAGGAACAGAAAATAATATTATTAATAATATTGAAAATAACAAAAATAAAAAATTTTTAAGTATTTTAAATAATATAATTTTTAATAACATTAACAATGAATTTTTAAAAAAAGAAACAGAAAATAATATTAATAATATCGAAAATGATGATTTAAATTTAAATAATGAAAATACAGAAGAAATTTCAGAAAAAATAAAGGCAATGTTAAAAAGCGAAAAAAAAAATGAAATATCAAAAGCCAAAACATTAAAAGAAAAATTTGGAACAGAAATTTTTAATGATTTAGCTGAAAATGCAAAAAGAGAAACAATTGACGATGAATATTACATAATAAATAAATATTATGAACAGGAAGATGGTTCATATTCTAAAGAAAACAAAAGTGGTGAACCAGGACATGGGAAATGCCAACTTATTATAACCACCCCCTCTTATAAATCAAACTCAACAACAAGTTCTTTTCTTTGAGTGCCTTTTCTCCTACCGCTTTTACGCAAAACAACAATTCTTCCGGTTTTGTCGCGTTTTTTGCTAAGTGCAATATTCAAATCATCATTGTCTTTTATTTTTTCACCATCAAATTCAACAATTAAATCTCCTGGCAAAATTCCCGCCTTTTCAGCAACAGAACCAGGCAAAACACCCTTAACAAAAACTCCATAAAATTTATCTCCATTAATTAGTTTAAACAATGCTAAAGCATCTTCGTTTTCCAACAATATTCCAAGAGTGGCTATTTTTTTCATAATATTTCCACCACTGCTATCTATTATTCTATCAACAGCCTTTTTAACCAAATTTATAGGTAAACAAAAGTTCATGCTCTCAGCTTCTCCAGCGTTAACCCCAATTTTTCCTATTTTTAAAAAGCTAATTCCAATTAATTTTCCTTCTCTGTTAAAAAGTCCTCCTCCAGAACTTCCATGATTAATAGCAGCATCAATTTGAATTAAACCTAATTTTTCTTTGCTGCCTTCAATGCCCATTTTTCTATCAACAGCACTAACAATACCACGAGTCATACTACAAATATAATCAATCCCACCAGGGCTTCCTAAACAATAAATGGTTTCTCCTTGCTTAACCTTGTCAGAATCTCCCATTTCAGCACAAGCAAGAGTTTTTCCTCCTATTGGAACCTTTAAAACAGCAATATCAATAGAAGGATCACACCCAACAACATTTCCAGCTGTGAATTTTTCAACATCTCTTCCAAAATGGATTTCAATTTCGCTTTGTTCTCCGGATTTTAGAACATGTCTAACAGTGTGGAAATTAGTTATAATATAAGCAAAATCTTTTTCTATTTTACATATAACTCCACTTCCATCCACAATACAGCTAACATCGGAGCCATAATCGCGCTTGCCGTCTCTTCGTCCACCTTCATTTTCATCATCAGAGTCTTTATCATAAAAATCACCAAAAATAGAAAAAATAGAAGGAATTGTAGATCTTCTCAATTCATTTTTATCTCTAATAACGCAACGAACTCCAACAACACTAGGAGCAGCCTTTAAAGAAACTGCCTCCCCCTCACCATAATTTTTATTATTAATAGTGATATCTGTTGGACCTAAAACACTTGTTTTAAAAAAACGTAAATCTAAAAATTTTGCAATAATTCCACCTAAAAAACCCGCCAAAAAAATCAAAACAAAAACAAAAAAAATAACTTTAGATCTCTTCATAGAAATAACAGGAGATAAATTTTTTATTTTTTTCTCTTTTTTTGAATTATTAATAGGAATATTAAAATCTTTCTTATTTTTTTCATTATTAAAATCTTTATTAAAAAAATCCTTCAATTTAACTCCTGCCTTTCTTCATTAAACTTTTTTATAACATAACTTTTTTATTGTATCATAAAATATAAATTTTAACAAACTAATTTTTAAATAAATTTTTTATATTAAATGATATTGTAAATAAAAAAAATATATGTTAAAATAACAAAAATATTAAAGCGAGGTATTGCTGTGGAAAATACTATTTTAAAAGTGAAAACTGCCGAACAAAACGCTTTAGAAAAACTAGAGTCCGAAAAAAATAAATATATTAAAATGCTAGAACAAGAAAAAGAAAAAACAAATGAATTAATAAAAAACAAAAAAAATCAGAACAAAATTCAATATAAAAAAGAAATAAACAGTTTTAGAACAAAACTAAAGGAAGAAAAAGAAGAATTTATGGATTTTTTAGAAGGTGAACGTTTAAAACTTGAAGAAAGCTCTAAAGAAAATATATCTTTAGCAATTAACGCAATAATAGAAGAAATTTTACAAAACAATTAATTTAGCCGAAAGGAACCTTTTTAGATGGCAATAGTAAAAACCAAACCATTTTTGTTAGTTGGTGTTTCAACAAACCGAAAACAAATTTTAGAAGAACTACAAATTTTAAAATGTTCACAAATTGAGGAAATAGAAAATTTAAAAAAAATCGAAGTTGAAAAAACAATAGAAGAAATCGAAAAAACAAGAAAAAAAATAGAAACAGCAATAGAAATAATTAAAATAAATATCTCTTTAAAAGAGCAAAAAAAACTAAACAAAAGTGAATTAAGAGAAGTTGATGAATTAAAAGAAATAGAAAAAATAAAAGACAATTTAAAAAAAGAAGCAGAAGATATTATAGCAAAAAATGAAAAAATAAAAGAGCTAAAAAAAGAAATAGAAAAAATAAAAAATAAAGAAATGTTGCTAGAAAGCTACAAATCAATTGATGTTCCTTTAAAAAGCCTTGAAACAAAGAACACAAAAATTATATTTGGAGAAATTTTAGGTTCATTTAAAGAAAAAGAACTAGAAGAAAAATTAAAAGAAATATTAAATTTAACATATTTTAAAATAGTTAAAACAACCAAAACAAAAACAAATTTGTTTTTAGTAATACACAAAGAAATTTTAGAAAAAACAAAAAAAATTTTATTAGAGCTTTCTTTTGTTGAAAATAAAATAGAAACAAAAAATGCCCCAGAAAAAGAGATTGAAATTTTAAAAGAAGAGGCAGAAAAAATTAAAGAGCAAGTTGAGAATTTAGAAAAAGAAATAGAAAAAAAATCTGAAATTTTAGATTCGATGAAAATTTGTGTTGATTTTTTAAATTCACGTCAGGAAAAATATGAAACAATTAAAAAGCTTGCTATAACGAAAAACACCTTTATTTTAAAAGGCTTTTTAAACCCAAAATTTGAAGAAAAAATAAAAGATATAATAACAAATAAATTTAACTCATACGTAGAAGTCTATGAAGAAATTGAAGACTCCCCCGTCTTTTTTTCAAACAACATTTTTGTTTCTCCAGTTGAAACAATAACAAAAACATATTCAATGCCTTCTTCAAAAGATGTAGACCCAAACCCAATAATGTCTTTTTTCTACTACATGTTTTTTGGAATGATGTTTTCTGATGCTGGTTATGGCTTAATATTATCGATTTCCACAGCGTTTTTTCTAATTTTCAAAAAATCAACAAAAGAGAAAAAAAATTTTTTTAGAATGTTCTTTTTTTGTGGACTTGCAACAACATTTTGGGGATTTATGTATGGCAGCTTTTTCGGAGATTTAATAACAACAATTTCTAAAACATATTTTAATAGAAACATTTCTTTAAACCCAATATTCATAAACACAACAAAAGATCCACTGGTGCTTTTAATTTTTAGCATATCGCTTGGAATATTTCAAATTGTTGTGGGAATTTTAATTAAAACATATTCTTTAATAAAACAAAAAAACATAAAAGAAGCAGTTTTTTGCAATTTAAATTGGGCAATAACACTAGTTGGAATAGGCTTTTTGCTTTCAAATTCAATTTTAAAAATAAAAATTTTAAACTTAGTTGGAATAGTTTTTGCAGTTATAGGAGCAATAATAACATTATTTTTTAGCGGATATAGTGAAAAAGGCATAATAAAAATACTAAAAGGAATAATTAATCTTTATGGAATAACTTCATACATTAGCGATATTCTTTCATATTCAAGACTAATGGCACTAGGAATAGCAACAGGAGTTATTGCAAATGTTGTTAATATTTTAGCAATAATGGGAGGAAAAAACTTCTTTGGAACAATTTTGTTCATTTTAATTTTGATAGTGGGCCACAGTTTAAACTTTAGCATAAATATTTTAGGAGCATATGTACACACGAATCGTCTACAATATGTTGAATTTTTTAGCAAATTCTACACAGGAGGAGGAAAAAGTTTTTCTCCTTTTGCAATGCACACAAAATATTTTGAATTTTCTAAAAACAAAGAAGATTAAACAAAAAATATCTAATTTAACAATATAAAATATAATTAAAATTTTAAAAAAAATTAAAGGAGAAATAAATATTAATTATGTTCATATTAATGATTTTAATTTTTGCTTCTTTAACAACTATTAGTTTCGAATTGAGAAAAATTTTATTATGTTTAAAAAAAATTGAAAATAATCTAGAAAAAAATTCTTTAAATCTTCCTAACCAAAAAACCGAATAAAAATAATATAACAAAAAAATATCTAATTTAATTTGACAATACAAAATATAATTTAATATAATCAAATAAAGGAGAACTAAATGCAAGAAAATAGTAAATACATATTAATCGCTTTGATTTTAATTTTTATTGCCTATAAACTAAGCAAAATTTTAAAATATCTTAAAAAAATAAATTTAAATTTAGAACAAAATAACAAAAGTTAATTAAAAAACTTTAAAATAGGAGGAAATATTAATGGGCATGTTTTTAACACTACTAGGAGCATCAATTGCAGTTGCTTTACCTAGCATTGGGTCTTCTAAGGGAGTTGGAGTTGCAAGTGAAGCAGCAAATGGTTTAACAGCAATAGATCCAAGCAAATTCGGAAAACTTTTGGTTTTGCAGCTTTTAGCAGGAACACAAGGGCTTTATGGATTTATTATATCTATAATGGTTATTTTACAAACTGGAATATTAGGAGGAAGCGCAGTAGATTCAACTCAAAAAGGAGCATTATATTTTGCTGCATGTTTAGCAATGGCGCTTGGAGGACTTTTTTCTGCAATATATCAAGGAAAGGTTTGTGCAACTGGAATACAAATAGTTGCCAAACAACCACAAGATAGTTCAAAAGCAATTGTTTCTGCTTCTTTGGTTGAGCTATATGCACTACTTTCTTTTATAATATCTTTTTTAATAATAATAAACATAACAAAAATATAATATTGGAGTTTTAATATGAATTCATTAGAAAATATATTAAACCACATAGAAAAAAACACAGAAAAAGAAATAGAAGAAATAAAAAATAATTGTTTTATAAAAGCGCAAAAACTAATAAATTCAGCTAAAGAAGAAATAAAAAAAGACTATGAAGAAACAAAGAAAAAAATTGAAGACAAAAAACTTGAACTAAGAAAAAATTTTGATATAGAGCTAAAACAAATCAAAACAAAAGAACTACTTTGCAAAAAAGAAGAAATTTTAGAAAAAACAATAGAAGAAGCGAAAAAAACTTTTTGTGAAAATAAAAATGAAAACTATTTTAAATTTTTATTAAATATAATAAAGAAAAATATAAATGAAAAAGAAAACATAGTGTTAGTTTTTGGAGAAAAAGACTTTGAAAAAATAGAAAAATTCCTTCCAAAAAGCGAAAAAATAAAAATAGAAAAATCAAAAGAATTCAAGCATGGCTTTAAAATTGTTAATGAAAAATATATTTTAAATTTTGACATAGAAGAAATTTTTAATAACAACCTAGAGAAATTAAAAGAAATAGCTTGCCGTGCACTAAATTTAAAGGATGTGTTAACATGAAAAAAAGTGTTGATTATTCTTTTTTAATGGGCTATGTTTCTGGTTTATCTGCAAAACTTTTAACAAAACAAAAATTAGAAAAAATTAAAAATAGCAAAACAATTGAAAAGTTTTTAAATTTATTAAAAAAAGAAGGATTTAAAATAAAAAACGAAACCAAATATAAAGAATTTGAAGATCTATTAGAAAAAAGTTTTTATAAAACAATAAAAGAGCTAAAAAGTTTTTGTGGTGATTCAGAAGAATTTGAATATATTTTTTGTAAAAACAATTTTTTAAATTTTAAGATATGTTTAAATGAAGAGTTTTCTAACAAAGAAACAAAAAGTTTCAATGTTTTTTTAAGTGATATAGATCAAGAAGAAATTAAAGAATGCATAAAAAACAAAGACTTTAGTTCTTTAAAAAAACCGTTTAACATAGCATTTAAAAATTGTTTTAATGTTTTTTTAGAACTACAAAACAAAAAACAAATAGATATAAAAATAGACCAAGAAATGTATCAAACTCTTTTAAAATTTGCAAGAAACAATAAATTTTTAGAAAAGAGAACAAAACTAGAAATAACCCTAAAAAATATAAATTTTTTGATTAGAAGTTTAAACCTAAATAAAAACATAACAGAAAAAGAACTAAACCTTTGTTTAATAGAAAACGGCATTTTAGATGTTAAAAATCAAATAAATCTAAAAACTAAAAATGTTAAAGATATTTTATTACTTTATGAAAAACTAAACATAACTAATTTAAATTTGAATGAAGAAATAGTTAATATAGAAAAATTAGAAGAAAAAATTTTAAAAGAGTTCGATGAGACATATATTTTTGAAAGCTTTAGTTTCACACCAATTTTTAATTTTATAGTCTCATTAAAAAAAGAAATAGAAATTTTAAAAGAAACTATGTTAAAATTAAATATGAAAAACTAAACATAAAAATTAAAATATATTAAATATAAAGTTAAAATTATTAAAAACTATGTTAAAATTAAATATGAAAAACTAAACATAAAAATTAAAATATATTAAATATAAAGTTAAAATTTATTAAAAACTATGTTAAAATTAAATATGAAAAACTAAACATAAAAATAAAATATATTAAATATAAAGTTAGAATTTATTAAAAACTATGTTAAAATTAAATATGAAAAGTTAAACATAAAAATTAAAATATATTAAATATAAAGTTAAAATTATTAAAAACTATGTTAAAATTAAATATGAAAAGTTAAATATAAAAATAAAATATATTAAATATAAAAGTTAGAATTATTAAAAACTATGTTAAAATTAAATATGAAAAACTAAACATAAAAATAAAATATATTAAATATAAAGTTAAAATATATTAAAAACTATGTTAAAATTAAATATGAAAAGCTAAACATAAAAATAAAATATATTAAATATAAAAGTTAGAATTATTAAAAACTATGTTAAAATTAAATATGAAAAACTAAACATAAAAATTAAAATATATTAAATATAAAGTTAGAATTTATTAAAAACTATGTTAAAATTAAATATGAAAAGCTAAACATAAAAATAAAATATATTAAATATGAAGTTAAAATTATTAAAAACTATGTTAAAATTAAATTTAAAAAACTAAACATAAAAATAAAATATATTAAATATAAAGTTAGAATTATTAAAAACTATGTTAAAATTAAATATGAAAAACTAAACATAAAAATTAAAATATATTAAATATAGAAAGGCTTTATTATGAAAAATGTTGCAGTTGTTGGAAAAGAAGATTTTATAGACATTTTTAATCTTTGTGGTGCAGAAGAAATTTATAAAATAGACGAAACAGAAAATCTAGAAAATTTAATTGATGAATTAGCAAAAGAATATAAAATAATTTTAGTTGAAGAAGAAATTTTAAACAAAAATAAAGATATATTCCTAAAATATAAAGACCTAAAACTTCCAGCAATATCTGCAATTCCTAGTTTAAAAGAAAAAAACAGCGAAAACTACATAAACTCAATAATAAAAAAAATTATAGGAAATGAACTATCTTTATAAAATTTATTTAGGGAGAAAAATATGTCTTATGAAAATGTAGAAAAAGGTTTAATAGTTAAAGTTGCAGGCCCATTAGTTGTTGCAAAAAATATGAAAAACACCCACCTTTACGACATGGTTAAGGTAGGAAAGCTTGGTTTAATTGGAGAAATAATAGAAATACATGGCGACAAAGCTTCAATTCAGGTTTATGAAAACACTTCAGGAGTTGGCCCGAATGAAGAAGTTGTTTGCCTAAACTCCCCTCTTTCAATTGAGCTAGGCCCAGGGTTAATAGGAAATATTTTTGATGGAATTGGAAGACCTCTTTTAAAATTAAAAGAAAAATCTGGAGATAGACTACAAAGAGGAATTGATGTTAACAGTTTAGACCATGAAAAAAAATATGATTTTAAACCACTAGTTAAAGTTAAGGACAAACTCAAAAAAGGCGCAATAGTAGGTTTTGTTGATGAAACAAAGTCAATATGCCACAAAATAATGCTTCCTCCCAACATAGAAGGAGAAGTTTTAGAAATAAAAGAAGGAAGTTTTTCTGTTGAAGAAACAATTGGAGTTTTAAAGCTAGAAGACGGCTCAACATTTAATATAAAACTAATGCAAAAATATCCGGTTAGAAAACAAAGACCAATATTAAAAAAACTAGCACCAAATGTTCCCCTAATAACAGGACAAAGAGTTATAGATTCTCTTTTTCCAATTGCAAAAGGAGGCGTTGCTGCTGTTCCTGGCCCTTTTGGAAGTGGAAAAACAATAGTGCAACATCAAGTTGCAAAGTGGGCAGATGCAGATGTTATTGTATACATTGGATGTGGTGAAAGAGGAAACGAAATGACCGATGTTTTAAACGAATTCCCTTCAATTAAAGACCCAAAAACAAACAACACCTTAATGGACAAAACAGTTTTAATAGCAAACACATCAGATATGCCGGTTGCAGCAAGAGAAGCTTCAATATATACAGGAATAACAATAGCAGAATATTATAAAGACATGGGTTTTGATGTTGCTTTAATTGCAGATTCAACTTCAAGGTGGGCAGAAGCTTTAAGAGAAATGTCTGGAAGGCTGCAAGAAATGCCCGGAGAAGATGGATATCCAGCATATTTAGGAAGCAGATTAGCAGAATTCTATGAACGTGCCGGAAGAGTTATAACTTTAAACAACGAAGAAACTTCATTAACAATAATAGGAGCAGTTTCCCCGCCAGGAGGAGATATTTCAGAACCAGTTAGCCAGGCAACACTTAGAATTGTTAAGGTTTTTTGGGGGTTAGATTCAACTCTTGCCTATAAAAGGCATTTCCCTGCAATAAATTGGTTAAAGTCATATTCTTTATATTGGGGAAATTTAAAAGAATGGTTTGAAGAAAATATTTCAGAAAATTGGGGCAATTTAAGACAAGAAATAATAGATATTTTGCAAGAAGAAGCAAATTTAGAAGAAATAGTAAAACTAGTTGGGCTTAGCGCACTAACAGAAATAGATAAACTAAAACTTGAAGTAGCAAAATGCATAAGAGAAGATTTTTTGCATCAAAATGCGTTTCATGATGTAGACACATTTTCTAGTTTAAAAAAGCAATTTTATATGTTATCTATAATAGACAGTTTCTATAAAAAAGCTAAAGAAGCGGTTTTGAATTTTAAAATTAAAGTAAAAGATATATCAAACATAACGGTAAAAGAAGAAATAGGAAGATTTAAATATGTTGAAAACACAAAAGTTGAAAAAACCTATGAAGAAATACTAAAAAAAATAGATTCAGAGATTAAAAATCTTTATAAAGGGGTATGATTTTTAGTGGCTAACAAAGAATATAAAACAATAAAAGAAGTTGCAGGACCTTTAATGTTGGTTGAAGAAGTGGAAAATGTTTGTTTTGATGAAATTGGGGAGATTCTGCTGCAAAATGGAGAAAAAAGACTTTGTAAAGTTTTAGAAATAGACGGAACAAATGCCTTAGTGCAACTTTTTGAAGCAGGTTTTGGAATTAACCCAAAACAAAGCAGGGTTAAATTTTTAGGTCATAGCATGAGGTTAAACGTTTCAGAAGAAATAATAGGTAGAACATTTAACGGATTAGGAAGGCCAATAGACGGCATTCCAGAAATATCAGCAAAAACAAGCCTTGAAATAGATGCAACAACAATAAACCCAATAGCAAGAACATACCCTCAAGAATTCATACAAACCGGAATATCTGCAATAGATGGACTAAACACACTAGTTAAAGGCCAAAAACTTCCAATTTTTTCGGCAAGTGGTTTGCCACATAAAGAACTAGCAGCACAAATTGCAAGGCAAGCAACAGTTTTAAACAAAGAAGAAAATTTTGCAATTGTTTTTGCAGCAATTGGAATAACATTTGAAGAAGCAGATTTTTTTATAAACGACTTTAAAAAAACAGGCGCAATAGAAAGAACGGTTATGTTTATTAATCTTGCTAACGACCCTGCAATAGAGCGAATTGCAACCCCAAAAATGGCTTTAACTGCTGCAGAATATTTAGCATTTGACCTTGATATGAATGTTTTAGTTATATTAACAGATATAACAAATTATGCAGACGCTTTAAGAGAGGTTTCTGCCGCTAAAAGAGAAATTCCAAGCAGAAGAGGCTATCCTGGGTATATGTATACAGATTTTGCATCAATATATGAAAGAGCGGGAAGAATAAAAGACAAAAAAGGTTCAATAACCATGATTCCAATTCTAACAATGCCAGAAGACGACAAAACACACCCAATTCCAGATTTAACAGGATATATAACAGAGGGCCAAATTATTTTAAACAGAGAGCTATATAAAAAAAACATAACCCCCCCTATTGATGTTTTGTCTTCACTTTCAAGACTTAAAGATAAAGGAATTGGAGAGAAAAGAACAAGAGAAGATCATTCAAACCTTTTAAACCAGCTATTTTCATCATATGCAATAGGAAAAAACGCAAAAGAGCTAATGGGAATTTTGGGAGAAGATTCAATTTCAGAATTAGATTTTAAATATGTTCAGTTTGCAGAAAAATTTGAAGAAAGATATTTAAATCAAGGGTTTAATGAAAATAGAACAATAGAAGAAACATTAAATATAGGATGGGAACTATTAAAAATGCTACCAAAAAGTGAGCTAAAAAGAATTGACTATAAATTCATAGAAAAATATTATAACTAAAAAAATAAATATAAAATGGAACTACTAAAAATGCTGCCAAAAAGTGAGCTAAAAAAATTAACTATAAATTCATAGAAAAATATTATAACTAAAAAATTAAATATAAAATGAAACTACTAAAAATGCTACCAAAAAGTGAGCTAAAAAAAATTGACTATAAATTCATAGAAAAATATTATAACTAAAAAATTAAATTAGGAGAAAAATCATGGCTATTTTAAATGTTAATGCAACAAGGATGGAACTTAACAAACTAAAAAATAGGCTACTAACAACAAGAAAAGGTCACAAACTTTTAAAAAACAAAGTTGATGGACTTTTAAGGGAATTTTTAAATATATCTAAAGAAACACTAACTTTAAAAAAATATATAAAAGAAAAAATAATGAATGCAAAACTAAATTTAGAACTTAGCAAAATCAAAACATCAAAAGAACAGGTGAATTTTTCTCTTTCAAACAAAACCAAAAGTTTAGATATAAAAGTTTTAGAAACAAACATTTTGGGAGTTTTAACGGTTTCTTTTAAAGCAGAGGAAAAAAAAAATTTTGATTTAAACTATAGTTTTTTTTCAAATAGCTGTTTTTTAGACGAATCTGTTAAACAAAGCAAAGAAATATTTCTAGATTTAATAAAGTTAGCAGAAAAAGAAAAAGCTATTTTAACGATTTCTTGCGAAATAGAAAAAACAAAACGAAAGGTTAACGCAATAGAAAATATATTAATTCCAGACCTTGAAGACACAATAAAATATATTGCTCTAAAGCTTGAAGAAAATGGAAGAAATATGATAGCTGCTTTAACCAGAATAAAATAAAAATTTATAAAACTAATTGCTACTTAACAGACATTTCATAATAACAGTTTTAAATTCAAAATTATAAAGCCAGAATTTTTTTTAATACTACAAATTTTTAAAAAATCAACTTATAAAAAATTAAGTTAGCTAAATATAACTTAAAAAAACAGTTTTTATATTTTTAGTTCTTAAATACAACAATAGTTTAAAAATTATTTTTATTAAACTTAAAAATAAAAACTACAAATATTAATATATAACTTCATTAAAATCAATTTTTATAAAAAATTTTAAATTATATAAAACTAGAATTTAATAACAAAACTAATAACATTGAAATATATATCAAATTTCAATATAAAAAATACATACAAAAACATATAGATTTATGAATAAACCTTTTTTCAATTTACAAAAATGATATCACATTAATTTAAACATTTCAAATATGTTAAATAACTAAAACAATATAAAACTTTTAAATAACAATAATCACAAATATTAATATATAACTTCATAAAAATCAACTTTTATAAAAAATTTTAAATTAT